>NZ_JBSGFQ010000045.1:0-93307 GCF_053603495.1 Nonomuraea sp. NPDC004186
AACACTCCTCCCGCTCCCGCCGCGACTCCGTCGGCGACGTGCCGGGCCAGCGCGGGTTCGGCGAGGTCGCCACCGGATTCGAAGGGGGTCACCGGCCTCGGGATAGGACGGGATCGTCTCGCAGGCCAGCAGGTCGGCTCCGGCCGAGGCGAGGATCTCCCAGCGCGGCAGGTGCCAGTCGAACAGGCCGTCCTCGTCGAGGTCGTAGTCGCCGGTGTATTCGGCGCCGTTGGCCAGGAAGGCGCCGTACGGGCCGACCGAGGCCGCCACCAGCCCGTGCCCGGCCTCGTCGCGTGCCTGCGCGGCCAGCTCGACCGACAGCCTGATCAGCCGCTCGGCCGCCGCCACGTCCAGGCCGCGCCGGACGAACCCGGCGATCGTGGCCTGGTAGCTGGCGGTCGTGGCCACGTCGGCGCCCGCCGCGAAGTAGTCGGCGTGGGCGCGCCGGATCACCTCGGGCCGCTCCAGCAGCAGCCGCGCCGACCAGAGCTCGTCGCCGAGGTCGGCGCCGAGCCGTTCGAGCTGGGTGGACAGGCCGCCGTCCAGGACAAGTGCAGTCACCCCACCAGGGTACGAGCACGTGGGCGGGCCCGTGGCCGCCTACCGGTGGCGTGAGCCCGCGCCCACCACCGGAGGCCGACCGGGGAAGGCGCTGATCACGTGGTCGAGCAGGGCCGGCGTGTCCTCGGGGGACTCCACCGTGAAGTCCGCCACGCGGGCCAGCTCGTCGCCCGTCTCGGTGTTCGCCACCGCGACCCGGACGCCCATGAAGGCCGGGTCCCGCTCCTCCCTGCCGCGCAACGCGTCGAAGGCCCGGCCGTCGGAGAGGTCGTCGCCGAAGTACCAGGCGCGGGTCAGCGTCTCGATCTCGCGGGCGACGACCGTGCCCTTGTCGCGTTCGACGGGCGGCCTGAGCTCGACGACCATGCGCCCGTACTGCTCCCGCAGCCCCAGCTCGGCCGCCTTGCGGGACGACCACCGCTCGACCGCGCCGCGCAGCGCCGGGGCCGAGCGGTAGTGCAGCGCCACGATCAGCGCCTTGTCCTCGATCAGGATCTCGCGCGGCAGGTCGCGGGCGGCCTCCTCGGCCACCCGCCGCATGACGGGGGCCCACGGCTCGGCCTCGGCGTCCGTGCGCACGCGGCCGTCCTCGACGGTCTGCATGCCGTACAGGCCGAACAGGCGCAGCTGGGGAGCGCCCGAGAAGCGGTCCCGCAGGTACGCGGCCGGGCGGGAGGACACGATCGCGACCTTGCTCACGAGCCTGGCCAGCACCTGCAGCCGTTCCAGCGCACCGGCCACGGGGAACACCGCGCCAGGGTCGCGCATGATCGGGGCGATGGTGCCGTCGTAGTCGAAGAAGAAGCCGGATCCGGTGCTCTCCGAGACGGTGGCGGACACTGCTTCGGCGAAGCGGAGCGGGGCGCGAGAGGTCGCCATGCTCAGTGACGATAGAACAGCGCGACCGGGTCGGACAGACGCCTTCCCGTGAATTTCCCGGCCCTTGCCCGCCACCCGCCGTTCATGATCACGACGCCTGGCCCAGTTCCTCCGGGGGCCCGGCCGGACCCCCGGAGCAGGCCTACGAGCGCTTCCAGAAGGGTCCGCGGCGAGGGCCCCCGGACCCGCCCGGGCCGGAGCCGCCCACGAGGGTGGTGAGGACCTCCACCGCACGGTCGTGCAGGGCTTGGGCGTCGGCGCCCGGTCGCTCGGCGGCCTCCAGCTCGCGGGCCAGCGTCTCCAGCTCCGCGTTGCCCCCGAGGTACGCCGCCAGCGCCGCCAGTCGCGAGCCCAGGTCCGCCAGGTAGAGCAGGTCGGCCATGGGCAGCGCCTTCAGCCGGTCGAGCTCGGCCACCAACTGCGGCCGGACCGAGTCCAGCGGGTGACCGGGACGCGGCGCGGACTTCGGCGCCCTGCCACCACGGGGGCCACCACGGGGCCCGCCCGGCGCGAAGGGGGCCGGACTCGGAGGCCCGGCGAACCCTCCTCCGCCTCCCGCCGGCCCACCGGTCAGGAAGTCCGGTGACGCGTCGGCGGAACCGAGACCGGGGTCCGGCATCCGCATCCGCGGGGCGGCCGGCGGTGCGGCCGGCGGGGCGGCCATCACCGCCGCCTGCGCCATGAAGCCCATCATCGGCGGGTTCTGCGGCAGCTCCCACCCGCTCGGCGGCTCGACCGGCTGGATGACGCGATGCTCCGGCCCTCCGTCGGCGACCTGCCTGGTGTCGACCGCCACGTACGCGGTGAAGCGGCACAGCACGCCGTACTCCAGCGACGTCCGCACGATCCGCGGCTCCAGGTCGTGCTCGCCCATGGCGTAGCGGTCCTCCAGCTCCCGCAGGTGCGCGCGGGCCCACACGGCCTGGATGGCCGGATTGTCCACCGTTACGCCCGTGACCTGCTCCTCCCACGGTCCTCCGGCCGCCAGGCCGCGCACGGTCAGCGAGGAGCCCTCGCGGTGGCGCCCGTACACGCGCAGCGGCACGCCCGGGAAGATCGACCCGAGATGGGTGACGGTGTCCGGTTCGAGCTCGAGCCCCTTGAGGGAGAGGTCGGTCACCAGGGGGGCGCCGATCCTGCGGTGGATCTGCTCCATGGCCGCGTCCAGCCGGTCCTCCGACTCGACCAGCTCGCACCGGCCCGCGCCGAGCCCGGCCAGGCGGCCGAGGAAGCCGGCGTTCACGGCGCGGTCGATGCCGACCGTGTGCACGCGCATCGCGGACAGGGCGCCGCCCGCCTGCTCCAGGATCTGGTCCTCGTTGCCCACCTGGCCGTCGGTGACCAGGACCACGACCCGTTCGCGCTCGTCGCGGCCGCCCAGCAGGGCGACGGCCCGGCGCAGCGGCTCCAGCAGCTCGGTGCCGCCGCGGGCGTCCACCCGCGCGAGGTGCTCGACGGCGCGGTAGCGGTTGCGGTCGGAGGCCTCCACCAGGCCCTCGAACGCCTCCTCCACCACCGAGTCGAACGTCAGCACCGCGAACCTGTCCTGGGCCGTCAGCGTGTCGACGATGCGGGCGGCGGCCCGCCTCGCGGCGACCATCTTCCAGCCGCCCATGCTGCCGGAACGGTCGAGCACCAGCACCAGGTCGCGCGGCGGGCGCGTGGACTGGAGAGGCGGCGGCACGACCGTGAGCGCGAAGGTCCCCCGGCTGTCGAGCTGCAGGGACGTGGACGCGTCGAACGACAGCCGCAGGATGAAGTCGCGGTCGAGGCGCTCGCCGGGACGCAGGCGTACCGTGTGGCCCTCCTCCTCCACCACGTGCAGGCTGGAGGCCAGCTCGCGCAGCTCCAGCCCGGCCGCGTCCACGGTCGCGCTCAGCGACAGGCGCACCGGGTCGGGGAAGCCGGGCAGCAGGACCGGCGGGCTGATCCTGGACGCGTCCGGCACCGCGTCGGTGTCGGGCGCGACGCCGTCGCCCGCGGACGGGCCGTCGACGGGGTTGCCCGGGATGTAGCGCGGGGCCACGACCAGCGGGAACCGGAACGTGGCCGCCCCGTCCTCGTACGGCAGGGGCTGGCTCATGGTCAGCCGGACCGAGACGCGCTCGCCGGGCAGGATGTTGCCCACCCGGATCGTGAACACGTCGGGCCGGTCCTCCTCGGCGATCGCCGCCCGCCTGCCCTCGCGCAACGCCTGGTCGTAGTCGGCCCTGGCCTGGGCGCGCTCCTTCAGCACGCCCTCGATCACCCGGTCGTCGGCCTCCATCCGGAACCCGGTGACGGCCGCCCGGTCGGGCAGCGGGAAGACGTACGTGGCCTCCAGGGTGACGTCGAACGGATTCCTGAACCCCTGCGTCACCTCGACCCCGGCGATGAGGCCGGAGATGCCGGCGTTCACGTCAACGCTCTCGAGCGGCAGGTTGCCGCGCTCGGTTCGCAGCGCGCCGAACCCGGCGTCCGGCACCGGCAGGCACCGTGCGGGCTCCAGCGAAGTGATCTTCATATGAGCTCCCTTTCTTCGAGCACCGCGAGCAACGGCCCCGCTGCCGCCAGCACCGCCTGAACGTCCTCCTCCGACGGGACCCGGCCGGCGTCCAGCACCAGCCGCACCCCATCCCCCAACCTGACCCCCACGACAACCGCCCCACCCGGCCGGTTTTCGGGCATGCCGCCCGGCGCGGTCGAATGGGCCCCGCTTGGCGCGCCGGGCGCGCTCGGGCTGCTGCGATGCCCGTCGGCCGGCTCGGTCAGCTGATGTGCCGCCCCTGAAGCCCGCACGCTGCCCTTCCCCGGCCGCTCAGCCCAGAACCGCCCCCGCACCGACTCCCGGTCGCCGCCATGCCGATCATGCCCGGCTTCGGCCGTGCCCGGCACCTCATCGCCACCGGCCCGCACATCGCCGCCGGCCCGTGCATCGCCGTCGGCCCGTACATCGCCGTCGGCCCGTACATCGCCGTCGGCCCGTACATCGCCGTCGGCCCGTGTATCGCCACCGGCCCGCACATCGCCACCGGCATCCGTCGCTCCGCGCTCGGCCGCTTCCTGCCCGGTCGCGCCGCGCTCAGGCGCCCCGCGCTCGGCCGCGCCACTGCCCGGGCGGGCGCCGGCTGCCGGGTGCGCGCCGTCGGGTGCCTCGCTCGAGCCAGGGCCCACCCGGTCGCGCACGGCGCCGGTCATGGGGGGAGTGCCCGCACCCGCGGCGGTTTCCAGCATGCGGTCCGTGGCGCCCGCGAGGGCCGCCTGGATCTGGGCGATCGAGTGCCCGGCGGCCTGCAGCCGTTTCACGGCCACGAGTTGCAGCAGGTGCCGCCGCCCGTACTGGGCGATGCGGCCGCGCCTGGTCAGCGGCGGGTCCACCAGCCCGATCGTCGTATACCACCTGATCAGCCGCTCGCCGGGCACATCGCGGACCCGGCCGTTGCCGGCGGATGCGCCGTCCGAGCTTGCGCGCAGCGCCAGCGCCGCGCGCTCGGCCAGCTCGCCGATGGTCCAACCGATGGGCTCGGTGGAGGCGGAGGTGTCGCTCATACCTCCACAATGACACTGTCATTGTTACACTGTCAACGTTGCGGAAGAATGGCCGCCGCCATGTCGTTCTAAAGAGGGAAAACTCCTATCGATGGGGAGGAACAGGACATGGCCATGATCACCGGCCCACTCTCGGGAGAGGCCAAGGACACCGTCGCGCGGGCCCTGCAGGGCGCCCTGGTCGATCTCATCGACCTCTCGCTGGTCGCCAAGCAGTCGCACTGGAACCTCATCGGCCCTCACTTCCGCCCGATCCACCTCCAGCTCGACGAGCTCACCGACCTCGCCAGGTCCCACATGGACACCATCGCCGAACGCGCCGTCGCCGTCGGGATCAACCCGGACGGACGTTCCACCACGGTCGCCAGGTCCACGAAGCTCCAGCAGCCGGAGTCCGGCTGGATCGAGGACGGGAAGGTCGTGGCGACGATCACCGACCTGCTGGACGGTGTCAGCAAGCGCATGCACGAGCGCGTCCGGGCCACCGACGAGCCCGACCCGGTCACCCAGGATCTGCTCATCGCGGTGGCGCAGGACATCGACAAGCAGCACTGGATGTTCCAGGCCCAGGCCTGACCTGCCAGAAAGCCCGGGAGCCCGCACGGGAGCCCGGGCTTTGGCATGCCCGCCGACATCCCCGCCGACATCCCCGCCGACATCGCCGCCGACATCGCCGCCGACATCCGCGCCGACATGCCCGCCGTCAGGCCCGCCGACATGCTTGCCGGCGGGGCCGTTCCCCCTGGCGGGGGCCCGCCGACGCGAGTTGGCCGGATGATCGCGCAGTGGGAGTTCGGGGTTTGCGCAGAGTTTGATGTCGCGAGTCCCTGCCATTCATGTCGGTGCGGTCGACTAGCGTGGCACCTAGAGGGAGGCCCCACGATGTCCCACAAGACTCTCCTCCGCACGGGCCCGCTCTTGCCGGGCGGCATCAGCCCGTACGGACCGCTCGGCCTGCCGGGCGCCGACGGCCTCGCGCTGCCCTCAGGCTTCACCGGCAGGGTGGTGGCCCGCTCGGGCCACAAGGTCGCCGGGCTGACCTGGCACGCGGCCCCCGACGGCGGCGCCTGCTTCCCCGACGGCGCCGGCTGGATCTACGTGTCCAACTCCGAGCTGCCCCTGCTCGGCGGCGCGTCGGCGCTGCGCTTCCGCGCCGACGGCACCGTCGGCGACGCCTACCGCATCCTGTCGGGCACCGACCTCAACTGCGCGGGCGGCGCCACGCCGTGGCACACCTGGCTGTCGTGCGAGCTGGGCCACCGCGGCCGCGTCTTCGAGTGCGACCCGTACGGCGCCCGCGCCGCCCGCCCCCGCCTGGCCATGGGCCGCTTCAAGCACGAGGCCGCCGCCTGCGACCCCGAGCGGCGCGTCGTCTACATGACCGAGGACGAGCCCGACGGCTGCTTCTACCGGTTCCGGCCGAGCGACTGGGGCGACCTGACGGAGGGCACGCTGGAGGTGCTGTGCTCCTCGGGCCACTGGCAGGTGGTGCCCTCGCCGGCGGCGCTGCGCACGGAGGCTCGCCACCAGGTCGAGGGCGCCCGCCACTTCGACGGCGGCGACGGCTGCCACTACGCGGGCGGGGTGTGCTACTTCACGACCAAGGGCGACACGGGCCTGTGGGCCTACGACGCGCAGACCTCCGCGCTCGAGCGGCTGTGCGAGGGCGTGCGCGCCATCACCGCCGCCCCCTCCGGCGACCTGTACGTGGCCAGGGAGACGACGGAGATCGACGTCATCACCCCCGACCGCGCGGTCACGCCGTTCCTCAGGCTGGAGGGGCACGCCGGGGCGGAGCTGACCGGGCTGGCGTTCTCGCCGGAGGGCGATCGGCTCTACTTCTCGGCCCGGCGCGGCCGCACCGAGGGCCACACCTTCGAGGTGTCGGGCCCCTTCCGCGGCTGAGCGCGCGGCCCGCGCTCGGCTCGGATAGCGCACCAGGGCCAGCTTCGGTCCGCGCTCAGCCCAGATAGCGCACCAGGGCCAGCTTCAGCTCCGCCACCAGCTCCGCGCCGCGCTCCGGCGTCGCGGTGGTGACCAGCGGCATCACCGCCTTCACCATGGCCACCGCCATCGTCCCCATGAGCGCGGCGCGCTCCTCCGCCAGACCGGGGGAGCGGCGGCGGAGCATGGCCGCGACCTGCCGGGCGATGTCGTCGTGCAGCCGCCGCGAGGCCGAGGCCAGCTGGTCGCCCGTCGCCGACCCGTACAGGAGCGACCAGTACGCCGGTGACGCGCTCTTGAACCTGACGCTCTCGTCCACGACCTGCCCCACCAGCGCCTCCAGCGGCACCTCCGGGGTGACGGCAGCCAGCCGGGCGGCCCAGAACTCCTGCCGGTCGTCGGTGTAGCGGGCCACGAGCCCGTCGAGGATCTCCTCCTTGTTGCGGAAGAACTGGTAGAGCGACCCGGGCGACATCCCCGCCCGCGTGGCGACGTGGTTCGTCGTCATGTCCGGGTATCCGACCTCGGCGATCACCGACTCGGCGGCGTCGAGGATCTCCGCCATGCGCTTCAGGCCGCGCGCCTGCCGGCGGACCGTGCGTTCAGGCATGGGTCTCCTCGTTGACAAATGCGAGCATTAACTTGTATTTCTGGTTGGGAGAGCAAACACGAGTAGTTTACCGAGTTTTGAGGCGGGGGCACCTTACATGGCGCTGAACACGCGGCCACGGCCGGTCCACACGAAGACGGCCGGGCCACCGCTGCGCAGGCTGGGCTTCCTTATCGCCCGGCGCCGCCGGGCCGTGCTCGTCCTGGCCCTGGTCGTGCTCGCCGTCGCCGCGGCGCTGGCGGCCGGGACGGTGCCGCGGTTGTCGCTGGCCAGGTTCGAGGCGCCGGGGTCGGAGTCGGACCGGGCGCAGGCCGAGCTGGTACGGCGGTTCGGGACCGGCAGTCCCGACATGATCTTCCTGGTGACCGCGAAGGCCGGCACCGTGGACGACCCCGCGGTCGAGGCCGAGGGCAGGGCGCTGACCGCGCGGATCGGTGGGCGGGAGGGGGTCGCCGAGTCCGCCTCGTACTGGACCCGCGGCAGGCCCGCCACCATGCGCAGCGAGGACGGCAGGCACGCGCTGATCGTGGTGCGCATCCCCGGGGACGCCGACCACGTGCGCGGGCGGGTGCTGCCCGGGCTCGTGCCCGAGGTCACCGAGGGCACCGGCCTGCTCCAGGTGCGGGCCGGGGGAGGGGAGGAGGTCTTCAGGGAGGCCGTGCCGCTGTCCAGGCAGGACTTCGTACGGGCCGAGCTGGTCATCTTCCCGCTGGCGTTCGCGCTGCTCTGGCTCTACCAGCGGCGCGCCATGGCGGCCCTGGCGCCGATCCTGGCCGGGGTGTTCGCGATGGTGATCGGGCTGGCGCTGCTGCGGGTGCCCCTGGCCTTCACCGGGATCTCCACGTTCGCCCTGAACCTGACCCTCGCGATGGGGCTCGGGCTCGGCATCGACTACTGCCTGTTCGTCATCCAGCGCTTCCGCGAGGAGACGCGGCGCGGCGCTGACCGGGCGAGCGCGGTGGCCGGGGCCGTGGAGCACGCGGGGCGGACGGTGCTGTTCAGCGGGCTCACCGTGGCCTCGTCCCTGGCCGTGCTGTTCGCGCTGCCGTTCGACTTCCTGAGATCCTTCGCGTACGCGGGCATCGCCGTCGTCGCCGGCGGCCTCTTCGCGGCGGTGATCGTGCTGCCCGCCGTGCTGGCCTCGATCGGGGCCACGGTGCTCCCCAAGCGGGTCGGGCCGGAGCGGGAGGCGGGGTTCTGGCACGCGCTGGCCGTCCGGGTGATGCGGCGGCCGCTGGTCTTCGGCGGGCTGGCCACGGCGGTGCTGCTGCTGCTCGCCTCGCCGTTCCTGGGGCTGCGGTTCGGCGTGGCCGACGACCGCATCCTGCCCCTGGAGGCGTCGTCCCGGCAGACGCAGGAGATCATCCGGCAGTCTTTCCCGGCGGAGGAGACCGATGCCATCCAGATAATCGCCAAAAATCAGACGTCAGGCGATATTTCGCAGTATGCGGTGGCGTTGTCCCGGCTCCCCGGGGTCGCCCAGGTCGACTCCGCCGCCGGCTCGTTCGCGGACGGCGACCGGGTGGGCGACGGCGACCCCGAGAGGTTCCGGCGCGGGTCGGTCCGGGACGCCTGGCTGTCCGTGGTCCCGTCCGCCGAGACGCTGGCCGACGACCCGGTGCGGCTGGTCCAGTCCGTACGCGCCGTCGAGCCGCCCTTCGAGATCCTGGTCGGCGGCTACCCGGCCGAGCTGGCCGACTACCGCGCCTCCATCGTCGACCGGCTCCCCCTGGTGCTGGCCCTCATGCTCGGCGTCACGTTCCTGGTCCTCTTCGGGATGACCAGGAGCCTGATCATCCCGCTCAAGGCGTCCCTGCTGAACCTGCTCAGCATGGGCGTCATGTTCGGCGCCATCGTCTGGGTCTTCCAGGACGGCAACCTCGCCGGCCTCCTCGGCTTCACCCCGACGGGCACGCTCGACCCCAGCATCCCGATCCTGATGCTCTGCGTCGCGTACGGCCTGTCGATGGACTACGAGGTCTTCCTGCTCTCCCGCATCAAGGAGGAGTACGACCGGACCGGCGACACCGAGGAGGCCGTGGCCACCGGCCTGCAGCGGGGCGCGCCGCTGATCACGGCCGCCGGCGGGATCCTGGCGCTCACGTTCGCCGCCTACGCCACGGCGCAGGTGATGTTCGTGCAGATGCTGGGCGTCGGCATGGCGGTGGCCGTGCTGGTCGACGCGACCGTGATCAGGGCGGTGCTGGTGCCGAGCCTGATGCGCCTGGCGGGCCCGCTCAACTGGTGGCCTAGAGGTCGCGTGACCACATCTGCTCGGTGACCTCGACCCCGTTCTCCACGCCCCTCTCCTCCGAGTCCAGCGCGAACCCGGTCCCCTCGTAGATCCGCCGCGCGCTCACCAGGCTGTCGCGGGTCCACAGCGTGATCCGCTTGTACCCCTCGGCCCGCGCGTGCCGCAGGCACTCCTCCACGAGCCGCCGCCCGAGCCCCAGCCCTCTGGCGGACGGCTCCACCAGCAGCAGCCGCAGCTTGGCCGTCGTCTCGTCCTGCCGCACGCAGAACACGCAGCCGGCCCGCTCCCCGCCCACCTCGGCGATCCACCCGGCGTCCCGGGAGAAGTCCAGATCGCCGACGATCCTGGCGACGAGCTGCTCGAACTCCGTGCCCCAGCCGTACTCGCGGCTGTAGAGGTCGCCGTGCCGGTAGACGACCCAGCCCAGGTCGCCGGTGCGCGGGGGCCTGATCACGTACGGCTGCCCGGCGCCCCCGTCGCCCAGCAGCTCCCTGATCGTGGCCATGCCGGCCACCAGCCGCCCCTGGCTCTCGTCCGGCAGCCCGGACAGCAGCCGCTCGATCTCCTCGGCCGAGCGCCTGTCGAGGTCCGCGAACGTCTGCGTGCCCCCGGAGGTGAGCCGTACGAGCTGCTTGCGGGCGTCCGACGAGGAGCGCTCGCGCGAGATCAGCCCGTCGGTCTCGAAGCGCGCCAGGATGCGGCTGAGGTAGCCCGCGTCCAGGTCGAGCAGGGAGCGCAGCGCCCCGGTCTCCATCGGCGCGGCGTGCGCCAGCTCGAACAGCACCCTCACCTCGGTCAGCGAGTACGGCGAGTCGAGCATGCCCGCCTGCAGCACGCCGATCACTTTCGTATAGAACCGGTTGAAGGCCCTGACCTCAGAGACCCTTGCCTCTGTCAACGAACTCATTGCTACAGTCAACCATGAGAGGATCCCTGTTGTGAAGCGCGTCTACATAGGCGGATACGGCCCCGGCATCGTCACGGTCGGCGGCGGGCTCACCAGAGTGGCCTCGCCGTCGTTCCTGGCCGCCCATCCCACCCTGCCGGTGCTGTACGCGGCGGGCGAGCTCGAACGCGGCTGGCTCACCGCGTTCCAGGTGGGCGAGACCCTCGACGTGCTGGACGAGCGGCCGAGCGAAGGCTCCCTGCCCTGCCACGTCGCCGTGGATCCGACCGGCAGCGTGCTCGCGGCGGCCAACTACGGCGACGGCGTCGCCGTCGTCTACCGCCTCGACGATCGCGGCGCGTTCGAGGGCGAGCCGATCGTGCTGCGCCACCAGGGCTCGGGCCCGGACCCGGAGCGCCAGGAGGGCCCGCACGCCCACGAGGCCGTCTTCCACGACGGGATCCTGCACGTCTCCGACCTCGGCACCGACGAGATCCGCCGCTACCGCTACGACGGCACCGCGCTGGAGCCGATCAGGCTCGAGCCCGGCACGGGCCCGCGCCACTTCGCCTTCTCCGGATCGCGCCTCTACGTGGCGGGCGAGCTGGCCGGCACCGTCACCCTCATCGAGGACGGGCGCCACACGGTCGTCCCCGCCTCGCGCGCGCAGGGCAAGAACGCCCCGTCCCACCTCCAGCTCGCCGGCGACCTCGTGTACGTCGCCAACCGCGGGCCCGACACCGTCACGGTGCTGCGCGCCGCCGACCTGTCGTACGTGGCGGAGGTGTCGGCGGGCGGCGACTGGCCCAGGCACTTCGCCCTCGACGGGACCACCATGTACGTGGCCGACCAGCACTCGGACGCCGTCACCGTCTTCCGGCTCGAGGACGGCGTGCCCGAGCCCTCGGAGGAGTCGTACGAGGTCGAAAGCCCGGCCTGTGTGCTGATCATGTAAGGAGTTCGCCAAGTCACGGCTCATCGGGTCGTTCGGTCATGACCATGGACGGGTGCGAAAGATCCTCGTCATGCTGTCGTCGCTGGTCGTCGTCGCCGGGTGCGGCGGCTCGCCCCCGGCTCCCGCCCCAGTCCCGGTCCAGCGACCTGACCAGGCCGGGCCGCCTCCGCCCGCGGCGGAGGTGCAGGAGTCGTGGCACATCACCCGGCGCGGCGCGGAGCACGAGATCGAGGGCTACGCCGACCGGGTGAGCGTCCTGCCGGGCGAGCGCTTCGGGCTGCGGGTCTCGACGACCGCTCCGCGCTTCTCGGCGCGCGCCTTCCGCATGGGCGCGAACCCGGTCAAGGTATGGGAGTCGCCCGCCGTCCAGGGTGTACGGCAGGCGCCGATGCGGCTCGTGGGCGGCACGGTGAGCGCGGCCCACTGGCGGCCCTCGCTCACCGTGGACACCGCGGGCTGGCCCGAGGGCGCGTACCTGATCAGGCTCGACGCCTCGACCGGCGCCCAGCGGTACGTCCCGATCACCGTGCGCTCGGCCTCCACCGCCGGCCGGGTGGTGATGGTGAACGCGGTCACGACCTGGCAGGCGTACAACCGGTGGGGCGGCCACAGCCTCTACACGGGCCCGCGCGGGTACGCCGACCGCTCCCGCGCCGTGACCTTCGACCGCCCGTACGACGACGACGGCGCCCGGCTCTTCCTGGACTTCGAGAAGGAGGCGCTGGCCGTGGCCGAGCAGAGCCACGTGCCGCTGGCGTACCTGACGAACCTGGACCTCAAGCCCGGCGTGCTCGACGGCGCCCGCGCGGTGGTGTCGCTGGGGCACGACGAGTACTGGTCGCCCGGCATGCGCACGGTCGTCACCACGGCCAGGGACGCCGGCACGAACCTGGCCTTCCTCGGCGCCAACGCCGTCTACTGGCGGATCGCGATGCACGACCGGACGATCGCCTGCGACAAGGAGCGGCTCTGCCGGCTGTGGCGGGACTCCAAGCCGGAGAGCACGCTGGTGGGGCAGATGTACGACTGCTTCCCGGCGGAAGGCGCCTACCGGGTGACGCGGCCGCACCACTGGATCTTCGCCGGGACCAAGGGGAGGCGCTTCCCGGGGATGGTCGGCGTGGAGTCCGACAAGGTGTCGCGCGGGTCGCCGGGGAACGTCCAGGTGCTGGCGGAGTCGCCGTACTCCTGCGGCGGCGGGCGGGCGACCCACTCCGACAGCACCTACTACGTGGCGCCCAGCGGGGCGGGGGTGTTCGCGTCGGGGACGATGCGCTGGGTGTGCGCGATGCGGGGGGAGCGGTGCGGCCACGGCGTCTCCGACCGCGCGGCTGCCTTCACCCGCCGCGCGACCACCAACCTCCTGACCCGCTTCGCCCAGGGCCCGGCAGGCGCCCCCTGACGCGCCCCTCCCGGGACACCAGGTCTCGATCAGGCCATGGTGTCCCGCAGGATCTCGCCGAGCGTCCGGACGATCTCACGCTCGGCGGGCTCCCTGGTCACGCCCAGCTCGGCCAGCGCCCGGGTCACCGGCTCGTCGTCCAGCGACAGCACGCCCAGCAGCAGGTGCTCGGTCCCGACGAAGGGGTGGCCCAGCCGCAGCGCCTCGCGCAACGTCAGCTCCAGCGCCTTCTTGCTCTGCGCCGCGAACGGCACCGCCTCGATCGTCGGCTCCCCGCCCGGCCCGAGCGCTGCCCTGGCGGCCTCCGCGACCGCCTCCGGCGAGGCCCCGAGCGTCACCATGGCCTTGGCCGCCAGCCCGTCCGGCTCGCTCAGCAGCCCCAGCACCAGGTGTCCCACCTCGATGTGGCCCTGCCCCGCATCCTGGGCCTCCTTCTGCGCCCGCACGACGACCCGGCGGGCCCGATCGGTGTAGCGGGCGTAGGCCCGCAGCTCCCCGGCCAGGGAGCCGCCGTCCTTGGGCACGAACCGCTTCTGCACGGCCTGCTTGCTGACCCCCATGCTGCGCCCGATGTCGGTCCAGGACGCCCCGGACCGCCTGGCCTGGTCCACGAAGTGCCCGATCAGATGGTCGGCCACCTCGCCGATGTGCTCACCCAGCGTCACGGCGTCGGCCAGCTCTTCCAGCGGGTCGCCGTCCGGATGGCGGCCCTTGATCGCGTTGATGAGGTCGTCGAGACGAACGATTCTCTCCATGCGTCAACCATAGGTTGACGACCCACTCCCGTCAACCTTGGGTTGACGCTCGGAACTTGCCGGCATGAGGCGTGCTGGGACGGGGGCCGGCATCGGGACGCGCTGACACTGTTGTCGGCGATGCCGGAGAGCGTACGACGCTCCCAGGAAGTCCGGGCGACGGCCCGCTGGATCTACGAGGCGATCGGCTGGTACGCGCACGCGCTCGACGAGGCTCGGTGGCTCGCGTACTTCAGCGGATGGCGCCGGATCAGGTTCGACTCCGGAGCGCGCCCGCGGGCGAACCCGGGCACGATGACGGTGTCGGCGGCGCCGGCGGCCCCGCCCCTCATGCCCGAACGGACGCGTGTGTCGCGATCGTCAGGTCGAAGGCCACGACCGACGGCAGGGCGAGCACGGCGACGCGACGCGTGGCGGATTCCCTACGCACGATGGCAAGGTTGCCACTCGCCGGGACGGCGCCGCGGCGAGATCATGGCTGCGTGCGAATCGAGATCGTGGTCTTCGACGGCTTCGACGAACTGGACGTGTTCGGGCCGTTCGAGGTGTTGTCCATAGCCGGGCTCACCGTCGAGCTGGTCGCCGCCGAGCGGCCCGGCACCGTGACCAGCATGCGCTCCGTCAGGGTCGAGGTGCCCAGCGTCCTGGGGCGGGCCGACGGGGTGATCGTGCCGGGCGGCGGATGGCTGAACCGGGCCCCGGCGGGCGCCTGGGCCGAGGCGCAGCTCGGCGTGCTCCCGTCCAGGCTCGCGGAGGTGGCGCCCTCGACCCGCTGGATGGCCTCGGTGTGCACCGGCGGGCTGCTGCTCGCCGCCGCCGGGCTGCTGGCCGATCGGCAGGCGACCACCAACCACAACGCGTACGAGGAGCTGCGATCCTACGGCGTGGACGTCGTCGAGGAACGCGTCGTCGACGCCGGCGACCGCATCACCGCCGGAGCGCTGAGCGCCGGGCTGGACCTGGGCCTGTGGATCACCGAACGCGAGCTGGGCACCGCGACCGCCGACCGCGTCGCCGCCTCCATCGGCTACGCGCGGACGGCCCGCGTCTTCCACGCACGAGGGCGGTGACGAACCGCGGGCGCGTCCTATCGCCGGGAGGCCAGCTGGACGGCGGCCCGCCAGCGCTCGTAGGCGGCGTCGTCCCGCGGGCCGGGCTCGAAGCGGCGTTCGAGCTGCCACGTATGGCGCAGCTCGGCCCGCGAGGCCCACACGCCCGCTCCCAGCCCGGCCAGGAAGGCGGCGCCGAGGGCCGTGGTCTCCTGGATCGCCGGGCGCTCCACCGCCGCCCCGAGCTGGTCGGCCTGGAGCTGCATGAGCAGGTCGTTCGAGGCGGCCCCGCCGTCGGCCTTGAGCACCGGTACGGCGCCCCCGGTCATCACCTCCACCACGTCCCGCACCTCGAACGCGATCGCCTCCAGCGTGGCCCTGACCAGGTGCGCCCGCGTCGTGCCCCGCGTGATGCCGGTGATCAGCCCGCGCGCGCCGGGGGCCCAGTGCGGCGCCCCGAGCCCCGTCAGAGCCGGTACGAACACCACGCCCCCGCTGTCGGGCACCGTGCGCGCCACGGCCTCGGACTCCGGCGCCGTGCCGATCAGCCCCAGCCCGTCGCGCAGCCACTGCACGGCGGCCCCGGTCACGAAGATCGACCCCTCCAGCGCGAACGTGCGCTCGCCCGACGGCGTCTGCCAGGCCACCGTGGTCAGCAGCCCCTTGTCGGAACGGACGATCTCCCCGCCGAGGTTGGCCAGCACGAACGAACCCGTGCCGTAGGTGCACTTGACGTCCCCCACGTCGAAGCACGTCTGCCCGAACAGCGCCGCCTGCTGGTCGCCGGCCACCCCGCTGATCGGCAGCTCCAGCCCGAGGAAGGCGGACGGCTCCGTGAGCCCCAGCGGCCCGTAGTTGGGCACGATGTCGGGCAGGGCCTCCATGGGCACCCCGAACAGCTCGCACAGCTCCGGCTCCCAGTCGCCGGAGGCGAGGCCGTACAGGAGGGTGCGTGAGGCGTTGGACGGGTCGGTCACGTGCCGCGCGCCCGCCGTGAGCCTGGCGATGAGGTAGGAGTCCACCGTGCCGATGGCGATGTTCCCGGACCGGACGCCCGCCCACGTGGTCTCGTCGTGCTCGGCGAGCCAGGTCAGCTTCGTCGCGGTGAAGTACGGGTCGAGCCGCAGCCCGGTCAGCTCCGACACGCGCGGCTCGTGGCCCGCCTCGCGCAGCCGATCGCAGATCCCGGCCGTACGCCGGTCCTGCCACACGATGGCCCGGCACGGCGCGGCCAGCGTGTGCCGGTCCCAGAGCACGGCGGTCTCGCGCTGGGTGGTGATCCCGACGCAGGACGGGGAGCCTGTGGCCCCGCTCAGCGCGGTGCCGCACGCGGAAAGCGTGGCTTGCCAGATTTCTTCGGGATTGTGCTCCACCCATCCGGGGGAAGGAAAGTGCTGTGCGAACTCCTCGTAGCCCCTGGACTCGATTTGTCCGTTTTCAGTGACTACGAGAGCGGTTACGCCTGTCGTCCCGGCGTCAATGGCCAACACACTCACGAAATACCCCCGCAATCTGGGCAGCCTGGCGTTTGGTCTAGACCACTGCCCGCGACGACGGGCAGAATGCGAGTCTGACATCAAGGTGACCCCCATCGGGAGGAACCCGCCATGCGTATTGGAGTGCTGACCGGGGGCGGCGACTGCCCCGGCCTCAACGCCGTGATCAGGGCCGTGGTGCGTAAGGGGGTGAGCGTCTACGGTCACGAGTTCGTCGGATTCCGTGACGGCTGGCGCGGCCCGCTTGAAGGCGACACGATGCCGCTCGACATCCAGGCCGTGCGGGGCATCCTGCCGCGCGGCGGAACGATACTGGGTTCTTCCCGCACGAACCCCATCAAAATTGAGGGCGGGGTCGACCGGATCAAGGAGAACCTCGCCACCACCGGCGTCGACGCCTTGATCGCCATCGGCGGCGAAGACACGCTGGGCGTCGCCAAACAGCTGTACGACCGCCACGTCAATGTGGTGGGCGTGCCCAAGACCATCGACAACGACCTGTCGGGCACCGACTACACCTTCGGTTTCGACACCGCGGTCAACATCGCGACCGAGGCCATCGACCGCCTCCACACCACCGCCGAGTCCCACCACCGGGCGCTCATCTGCGAGGTCATGGGCCGCCACGCGGGCTGGATCGCGCTGCACGCCGGCATGGCGGGCGGTGCGAACGTCATCCTCATCCCCGAGCGGCCGTTCGACATCGACCGGGTCTGCGAATACGTCGAGTCCCGCTTCCGCACCCGCTATTCGCCGATCATCGTGGTCGCCGAGGGCGCCCACCCGATCGAGGGCCAGATGGAGCTGCAGACGGGCGAGCTCGACGCGTTCGGGCACGTACGGCTGGGCGGCATCGGCGAGATGCTGGCCAAGGAGATCGAGAAGCGCACCGGCAAGGAGGCCCGCACCACGGTGCTCGGCCACATCCAGCGCGGTGGCACCCCGACGGCCTACGACCGGGTGCTGGCCACCAGGTTCGGGCTGCAGGCCATCGACGCCGCCCACGAGGGCGACTACGGCAAGATGGTCGCCCTGCGCGGCACCGAGATCGTCCGCGTCGGGCTCGACGAGGCCACGGCCGAGCTGAAGACCGTGCCCGCCTCGCGCTACTCCGAGGCGGAGGTGTTCTTCGGCTGAGTGAAAGCCGCTTGCAAGCGCGCGGCCGTACCTTCTGAACCAGCGGGGGCAATCACCGACGACAACCCCGCCTCAGGGTACGGCTTGCGCCGCGGCGAGTCGGCGGCCCACCACGCGTCGCAAGCCGTACCTGGGAGATAGCTCAACCGCGGGGCGTGCCGAAGAGATCCACTTCCGGCGCGCCCTCGTCGTTCCCATGCAGCCGCGCCCGGTATTCCGCCTCGCTGCGCAGCTCCTTCTCCGAGGGGGAGAGGATGACGGCGAGCAGCAGCCCGACGGTGATCACACTGATGCCGACGATCAGCGGCAGCAGCAGGTCGACGGCCTTGACGCCGGGCACGGGCACCATGTCGGAGTGCACGGCCACCGACATCGAGTACATCCCCGTGTAGTGCATGCCCGAGACCGCCACTCCCATGACCAGCGCCGCACCGCCGATCTTGAGGGCGCCGCTGACCCGCACCGTGAACCAGAGCGCCACCGTCGCCGCCGCCACCGCGATCAGCACGGACACGGAGACGATCACCGGGTCGAAGGATACGAGGGCCGACATGTTCATCGCGTACATGCCGAGGTAGTGCATGCCGGCCACGCCGAGGCCGGTCAGGACGCCGCCGCCGAGCAGGTAGGCCGGCCGCTCGCCGCCGTAGGAGACCAGGAACAGGCCCATCCCCACGACGACGACCGCGATGAGCGCGGACAGGGCGGTGAGCGGCACGTCGTAGCGGATCACCGAGCCGGTCACGGAGAAGCCGAGCATGGCCAGGAAGTGCATCGTCCAGATGCCCGTGCCGCCGATCGCGAAAGCGGCCCCCACCAGCCATAAATGACGCTCGCGCCCGCCGGCGAGGCGGGCTCTCGAGGTCAGCAGCAGGCCCAGCATGGAGCCCACGCTGGACATGACGTACGCGAGCACGGGCGTTGACAGCCCGAAGGAAAAATGATCGATCGGCGACACGACCCCCACCCCAAACCCCTACGCACCGATAAGGGAGTATGAACAGGGAGTCGCCGACCGCGCAACTATCTTCTGCGGCCCTGCATGGCCTGGCGGCGCGGCCTCGGCATCGGCGGCGGCGGCGCGGGGTAGGTGAGCTGCTCCTGCTGGGTGGTACGCCGGCGCAGCTCCAGCTTGGCGACCAGCTCGGCGTCCTCGTGCAGCTCCTCCTCCGAGGGCGAGAGGATCACCATGAGGAGCATGGTCAGCGTGATCAGGCTGATCACGGTCATGAGGGGCACGAGGAAGTCGAGCGCGTCGGCGCCCGCGACCACGCCGGGTTCGGCGTCGACCGTGACGTGCATCGCGTAGATGCCGGTGTAGTGCATGCCCGAGACCGCCACGCCCATGACCAGGGCGGCGAGGGTGATCCAGATGGGCTTCTTGACGCGCAGCGTGAACCACAGCGCCACCGTCGCGGCCACGACCGCGATGACCACGGAGGCGGCCACGGTGAGGCGATCATAGGAGACGTGGGCGGACATGTTCATCGCGTACATGCCCAGGTAGTGCATGGAGGCCACGCCCAGGCCGGTGAGCAGGCCCCCGCCGAGGAGCGCCAGGACCCGGCCGCCACCGTACGAGACCAGCAGCAGGCCGGTGCCCACCACGACGATGGCCACGACCGCGGAGGCGACGGTGAGCCACACGTCGTACTTGATCTGGGTGCCCTCCACCTCGAAGCCCATCATGGCGATGAAGTGCATGACCCAGATGCCGGTGCCGCCGATCGAGATGGCCGCGCCCAGCAGCCAGCGCACCCGGGAACCGCCGCGGGAGGCGTGCGCCTGGGCGGTGAGCCGCAGTCCGAGCATGGATCCGATGCAGGACATCACGTAGGCGAGCAGAGGGGTCAGCAGGCCGTAGGTGAAATGATTCACAGCGGAGGTCATCTATCGGTCCTTGGTAATTAGGGGTTCCCGGATTGTGCCATCCGGGATGTCCCATTCGCATGGATATCACCACTATCTGTCAACCTCCCTGTCGGAACATGAGAAGGACTCATGGCTATCGAAGGCCCGTTCTGGCGAGCGATCGCGGTCTACCGGGTGGCGTCGCTGGTGTACGCGGCCGTGCTGATGGCCCAGCACCGCGGCTACGAGCAGCCCGTGCTCGGCTGGCTGGTGATCGGGGTGATGGCGCTGTGGACGGCGGGGGCGACGTTCGCCTATTCGGCCGGGTCGGTGCGCCGGTGGCCGCTGCTGACGATCGACCTGCTGGTCGCCGTGGCCTGCCTGCTGGTCTCTCCGTACGTCGAGGGCGCCGGTCAGGGCGCGGAGGGCACCATGCCCGTGCCCGCGACGTGGATAGCCGCTCCCGTGCTGGCCTGGGCCGTGCACGGGGGCAGGCGGCTGGGCGCGGTGGCGGCGGCCGTCGTCGCGGCGGGCGACCTGTGGCTGCGCGTCCGCACCGGCCAGGCGCCCATCCTGATCAACGGCGCGGTCCTGCTCTTCCTGGCGGGCGTCGTGGTCGGCCACGTGGCCCGGCTGGCCAGGCAGGCCGAGGAGCGCATGCAACGGGCCATCGAGATGGAGGCCGCCCAGCGCGAGCGCGACCGGCTGGCCCGTGACATCCACGACTCGGTCCTGCAGGTGCTGGCCCTGGTCCAGCGGCGCGGCCGGCAGATCGGCGGTGAGGCGGCGGAGCTGGGGCGGCTGGCCGGCGAGCAGGAGGCCGTGCTGCGCAGGCTCGTCGCCCCGGCCTCCGCCCCCGTCCCCGTGGGGTCCGCCGACCTGCGTAACCTCCTCCTGGCGCACGCCTCGCCCCAGGTGACGGTCTCGACGCCCGCCACGCCGATGATCCTGCCCGCGCCGGTGGCCGCGGAGACGGCCGCCGCCGTCCGGGCGGCGCTGGACAACGTACGGGACCACTGCGGGCCCGGCGCCCGCGCCTGGATCTTCGCCGAGTCGTCGGACGGCGCGATCACGGTGACGGTGCGGGACGAGGGTCCGGGCATCGCCGAGGGCCGCCTGGCCGAGGCCGCCGCGGCCGGTCGCCTGGGGGTCGCCCAGTCCATCCGCGGCCGGATCGCCGACCTCGGCGGCACGGTCGCCTTCGCCGGCGGCGTGGGGGAGGGCACGGAGGTCGAGATCAGTGTGCCCGCCTCGGGGGCGCCGCGGCCGGAGGGCGGGGCCGGGGCGCGCGGTTAGAGTTGCGGCATGGTGCGGGTGATGGTGGTGGACGACCATCCGATGTGGCGTGACGGCGTCGCCAGGGATCTCGCCGAGGCCGGATATGAGGTCGTCGCCACCGTGGGGGAGGGGCGGCAGGCGGTACGGGCGGCCGGGGCGGCGCGGCCGGACGTCGTGGTGCTCGATCTGCGGTTACCGGATATGTCGGGCGCGGAGGTGGCCGCCAGGCTGGCCGCGGTGGAGCCGCCGCCCAGGGTGCTGGTGTTGTCGGCCAGTGCCGAGCAGGACGACGTGCTGGAGGCGGTCAAGGCCGGCGCATCCGGATATCTGGTGAAATCGGCCAGCCGGGAGGAGTTCCTCGACGCGGTACGCCGCACCGCCGACGGCGACGCCGTGTTCACCCCGGGCCTGGCCGGGCTCGTGCTCGGCGAATACCGGCGGCTGGCCGCGCAGCCGGCGCCCGCCGAGGGGCCGCGGCTGACCGAACGCGAGACCGAGGTGCTCAGGCTGGTCGCCAAGGGCCTGTCCTACCGGCAGATCGCCGAGCGGCTCGTGCTCTCCCACCGCACGGTGCAGAACCACGTCCAGAACGCGCTGCGCAAGCTCCAGCTCCACAGCCGGGTCGAACTGGTCCGATATGCGATCGAGCACGGGCTGGACGCGGACTAAACTCGATGGCGCGCGGCGTTGCCTTCGACGCGTGCCCTTCCCCGTCTTCCCGGAGGTTCCACCATGACGATGTCCGCCCTGGGCGAGCCATGTGTTCTGCTCAAGCTGGGCGAGATCGTCCTGAAAGGCAAGAACCGCGAGCTGTTCGAACGCCGCCTGATCAGCAACATCCGTGACGCGCTCCGGTCGCTCGACCTCAAGCTCGACGTGCGCAAGCGGCACGGCGTGATCGCGATCTTCCTGCCCCAGGGCGCCACGGTCGAGCAGGCGCAGGCCGTGGCCCAGCGGGTCGCCGACGTTCCCGGGCTGGTCTGGATCCACCGGGCCTGGCGGGTCGCCAAGGACCCCGACGCCGTGCTGAAGGCCGGTCTCGAGCTGGTCGGCGAGACCGAGGAGGCCAAGCGGGGCGCCCGCTTCGCCGTCCGCTCCCGCCGCCGCGACAAGCGCTTCCCGCTGCACTCCAACGAGCTCGACCGCCTCGTGGGCGGCGCGATCAACGACGAGTACGGCCTGCCGGTCGACCTGAAGAACCCCGAGCTGACGGTGTTTATCGAGGTCGACAGGGACGAGGTGTTCGTCTTCACCGGCGGCATCCCCGGCCAGGGCGGCCTGCCGGTCGGCAGCAGCGGCCGGGCCCTGGTGCTCATGTCGGGCGGCATCGACTCGCCGGTGGCGGCCTACCGGATGATGCGGCGCGGGCTGCACGTCGACTTCCTGCACTTCTCCGGCATCCCGTTCACCACCTCCGAGTCGATCTACAAGGCGTACGCGCTGGTCAAGAAGCTCGACCGGTTCCAGGGCAGGTCGCGGCTGTGGGTGGTGCCGTTCGGCAAGGCGCAGCAGTCGATCCGCACCTCCGGCCAGGACCGCCTGGCGGTGATCGCGCAGCGGCGGCTCATGCTCAAGACGGCCGAGGAGGTCGCTCACCGCATCCACGCCGCCGCGCTGGTCACCGGCGACGCGCTCGGCCAGGTCTCCTCCCAGACCCTGACCAACATCACCGCCCAGGACAACGCGGTGGAGCTGCCGATCCTGCGGCCGCTGGTGGGCTGGGACAAGACCGAGATCATGGCCGAGGCGCGGCGCATCGGCACGCTGGAGATCTCCGAGCTGCCCGACGAGGACTGCTGTTCGCTGCTGGCGCCCAAGCGGGCCGAGACCCGGGCCAAGATCGAGGACCTGAAGCAGATCGAGAAGCGGCTCGACGCCGAGGAGCTGTGCGTGCAGCTCGCCGACTCGATCCAGGAGTACACCCTCGACTAGCGCCCTCAGGCGTTGACCTTGAAGGGGTCGTGCTCGGTCAGCAGCTTGTCCAGCCGCGCCTGGTCGACGCGCTGGCTGACCTCCGACTGCTCCTGCCGGTCCCGTACGACCTTGCACAGCGTGATCGTCGAGGTGACGACGTACAGCAGGCCGAGCCCGAGGAACGCCCTTACCCACCCCTCGACGGGCAGGTAGACCAGGGCGATCACCACGGAGGACAGCGAGACGGCGAACGACAGGAGCGTTTGGACGTAGTACGCGGTGGTCTGCGTGGGTTGGATGGGCTTCGTCATGCGGCCATCGTCGCGCCGCGCGACAGCCCGCCGCATGGGGTCACGTACTCAAGTTACTTCTGAGTACGGCCGGCCGCTCAGCTCGTGGCGGCGGCCGGCCGTACATCCGCGCGGGATCGCTCGTGGCAGGCCGGAATACGGCATCGGATCAGCGGGTCAGACGGCGACCGCGACCGCGGCGGACTTGCCGAGCAGCGCCGGGAAGTCGTTCATGACCTGGGCCAGCTCGCCCAGGTCGGAGTCGACCAGGGCCTGCGGGCCGTCGCAGAGCGCCTGCTCCGGCTGCGGGTGCACGTCGATGATCACGCCGTCCGCGCCCACCGCGATGGCCGCGCGGGTCAGCGGCAGCACCAGGTCGCGCCGCCCGCCCGAGTGGGACGGGTCGATGATCACCGGCAGGTGCGACAGGCGCTGCGCCACCGGCACGGCCGAGACGTCGAGCGTGTTGCGGGTCGCCGTCTCGAACGTCCTGACGCCGCGCTCGCACAGGACGATGTCCAGGTTGCCGCGCTGGGCGATGTACTCGGCGGCCATGAGCCACTCCTCGATCGTGGCGGTCATGCCGCGCTTGAGCATCACCGGCTTACCGGCCGCCCCGACCGCCTGCAGCAGCGCGAAGTTCTGCATGTTGCGGGTGCCGACCTGCAGCATGTCGGCGTAGGAGGCCACCAGTTCGACGTCCTGGGCGTTCACGACCTCGGTCACGATGGGCAGCCCGGTCTCCTCGCGCACGTCGGCCAGGATGCGCAGGCCCTGCTCGCCCAGCCCCTGGAAGGCGTACGGCGACGTACGCGGCTTGAAGGCCCCGCCGCGCAGCAGCACCGCCCCGGCCGCCTGCGCCATCCTGGCCGCGTCCAGCGTCTGCTGGTGCGTCTCCACCGCGCACGGCCCCGCGATCAACGTCACGGTGTCGGGGCCGATCGGCACGCCGCCCACGTGGACCGTGGAGCGTTCCGGGTGGTTCTCCCTGCTGACCAGCTTGTACGGGGTGGACACGCGCATGACGTCGCGCACCCCGCCCATGCCCCGCAACGTGACCGGGTCGAGCTGGGTCACGTCGCCGACCAGCCCGACGATCGTCCGTTTCACGCCCTTGCTGACGAAAGCCTCGACCCCGGCCGCCTGGACGACCGACACGATCGCCGAAAGATCATCCGCGGTGGCCTCGGGGCCCATCACGATCACCATCTGAGCTTCTCCTTTGTCCGGAAACACAGAAGGCCCCGGGTCCTGTCGGACCCGGGGCCTTCGTTCGCCTGTCTGCTAGCGCAGCGTCAGATGGCGAACGGACTCGGGTCCGTCGCCATACCAAAACAGGAACGCGTTGCGCATAGGCCGTAAGGATAGCGCACCGAACCCGGCCGCGAAGCATCATCGATCCGATGGCAGGATGGCCCCACACGGCGAGTCAGGTGAGGAGAGTGATCGTGGAGGAGTCGCGCCTGCCTCCAGGCCAGTACGTGCCGCGCGGCCGACCCGTGATCCACTACGGCAGGGTGCCCCGGTTCAAACCGGAGAGCTGGGACTTCCGGGTCTTCGGCGCCACCGTGTCCGGGGCGGAGCACCAGTTCTCCTGGAGCGAGTTCGAGGGGCTGCCGCGGGCCACCCGCATCGCGGACTTCCACTGCGTCACCAAGTTCTCGCTCATGGCCAACGAGTGGACCGGCGTCACCCCCGCCACGATCATGGCGGCCGCCCCGCCCGCTCCCGGCGTGCGCCACGTGATGATCTGGGCCGAGTACGGCTACAGCGCCAACCTGCGCATGGCCGACTTCGTGGCCCCGGACACGCTGTTCGCCATGGAGCTCGACGAGAAGCCGCTCAGCCCCGACCGCGGCTTCCCGCTGCGGATCGTGGTGCCCCACCTGTACGCGTGGAAGAGCGTCAAGTGGGTGCGCGGCATCGAATACCTCGTCGAAGATCGACGGGGCTTCTGGGAGGAGCGCGGCTACCACAACGTCGCCGACCCCTGGCGCGAGCAGCGCTACTCCTACCAGGAAGAACCCGGAGAGGGACCCCCCTAGACTTCACTCTTGGTTTTCCCCCGGACACGCTCTGTATTGGCTACGGTTTTCCCCGTGCTGACCACCGCGTGCGTGGCGCTGTCCTCCTCCTTGGCCTCCTTGGCCTTCGTCGCCGGCTACGGGCTCGCCCGCGCCCGGTGGCGCCCGGCGGCGCTGCCGGAGGGCCGTAGATCGGACGAGGCGACGTTCACCACGCTGCACATCGCCGCGATGGCCGCCCCCGCCCTGCGGGCCGGGCTCAACCGGGACTCCGCCCGCAAGGCCGTACGGCACCTGCGCACGCTGCTCGGCACCCGGGCCGTCGCGATCACCTCGACCGAGGCCGCGCTGGCCTGGGAGGGGCCGTGCACCGACGACGTGCTCACCTACGCCCGGGCGACCCTGGCCGCGGGGCGGTCCCAGGTGTTCACGGGCGAGCCGCACAGCGCGGTCGTGGTGCCGCTGACCGTGGACGGCACGGTCGTGGGCACGCTGGCGGCCTTCGACGACGAGGTGAGCGCCGCGCTCGTGCGTACGGTCTCGGAGGTCGCCCGCTGGGTGTCGGGCCAGCTGGAGCTCGCCGACCTGGACGCCTCGCGGCGGCGCGCGCTGGAGGCGGAGATGCGCGCGCTGCGGGCGCAGATCTCGCCGCACTTCGTCTACAACGCGCTCACGACGATCGCCTCGTTCGTCCGTACGAACCCCAAGCGCGCCCGCGAGCTCCTGCTCGACTTCGCCGACTTCTCCCGGTACGCGCTGCGCCGGGCGCACGACTTCACGACCCTGGCCGACGAGCTGACCTGCGTCGACCGCTATCTGCTTCTGGAACGTGCCAGATTCGGCGACAAGCTGCGCTTCAGCATGCAGGTGGCGCCCGAGGTGCTGCCCGTGCCCGTGCCGTTCCTGTGCCTGCAGCCGCTCGTCGAGAACGCCATCAAGCACGGCATGCGCGGCCGCGGCGGCAGCGGCGAGGTACGGGTCGTGGTGCGCGACGCGGGCCCGGAGGCGCACATCACGGTCGAGGACGACGGCGCGGGCATGGACCCGGAGTGCGCGCGGCGGATGCTCGACGAGGACCCGGCCCGCGAGGGCAGCGGCATCGGGCTGGCCAACGTGGACCTGCGGATGCGCCAGATCTACGGCGACGGCTACGGGCTCGTCGTGGAGACGGCGCTGGGCGCGGGCACCAAGGTGTGGCTGCGGGTGCCCAAGAGTCAGCTTAGCTCGTTGTAGTCATTTCATTACACTGAGCTGGCGTGTCGCTTGTGACCTTTGCTTTCATACGGCAGCGTGGAGGACATGCTGAGAGTCCTGGCCGTCGACGACGAGGTGCCCGCTCTGGAGGAGCTCGCCTACCTGCTGCGCCAGGACGAACGGATCGAACACGTCGCGACCGCCGCCGACGGCGTCACGGCGCTGCAGGACATGGTGCAGATGATCGGCGGGGGCGAGCGGCTCGACGGGGTGTTCCTCGACATTCGCATGCCCGGGCTCGACGGGCTCGACCTGGCCCGGCTGGTCGGCGGGTTCCCCAGCCCGCCCCGGCTGGTGTTCGTGACGGCGCACGAGGAGTGCGCGGTGCAGGCGTTCGAGCTGGAGGCCGTCGACTACCTGCTCAAGCCGGTCAGGGCCGAGCGCCTGGCCGAGGCCGTGCGCCGGCTGGAGGCGACCTCCCTGCCCGCGCCCGAGCCCGGCCAGGACGAGGTGATCCCGGTCGAGCTGGGCGGGCGCACCAGGTTTGTGCCGCAGCAGGCGGTCTGGTTCGCCGAGGCCAAGGGCGACTACGTGCGGCTGCACACCGCCGACGGCAGCTACCTCGTCCGCATGTCGCTGGCCGCGCTGGAGCGGCGCTGGTCGGAGGCCGGGTTCATCCGCATCCACCGCAGCACGCTGGTCTCCGGTCGGCACGTCAGCGAGCTGCGCTTCGAGGGCGGGCGGGTGACGCTCACCGTCGGCACCGAGACGCTTCAGGTCAGCAGGCGGCACAGCCGGCAGGTACGCGAGCAGCTCGTACGCCACCACCGGGGTGTGATCTCGTGACGGCGGAGCGGCGGGTGATCGTCTCCCGCAGGCCGGCCGCGCTCGGGCGCTCCCGCGACCGGTTCGACCCGGACGACGGCGGGCCCGACGTGCCGGCGATCGTGGGGCGGCAGTTACGGCAGGCGCTGCTGACCGTGGGCGCCGTGGCCGCGCTGCTGGCGGGCGTCCCGGTGATCGCCGTGTGGGTGCCCGCTCCCTGGGCCTGGTTCGCGCTCTCGCTGGCCGTGCAGGGGGTCTGGGTCGTGCTGGCCGTGCTGCAGCTGAGGCGCGCGGAGCGGCTGGAAAGG
Source organism: Nonomuraea sp. NPDC004186 (assembly GCF_053603495.1). Taxonomy (NCBI): domain Bacteria; kingdom Bacillati; phylum Actinomycetota; class Actinomycetes; order Streptosporangiales; family Streptosporangiaceae; genus Nonomuraea; species Nonomuraea sp. NPDC004186. Next base: position 27,141 of record NZ_JBSGFQ010000045.1, read on the forward strand.
TGAGCGGGCTGCGGCTGGGGCGGGCGGGGCGGCTGGAGAGATGAGCGGGCTGGGGCGGGAGAGATGACCGTCGCGGTGCTGACCGGGATCGCCTTCGTGCTGGTTCTGGGCGTCATGGTGGGCTCCGCGCGACCGCGCCGCTCCAGCGGCGTCTCCGACTTCTCCGTGGCGGCCAGGGCCGTTCCGCCCTGGTGGAACGGCGCCGCCATCGCCTCCGAGGTCACCTCGGCCGCGGCCTGCCTGGGACTGGCCGGGCTCATCGCCACCCGGGGCGGGCCGATGCTGTGGTATCCGCTGGGGGCCACGGCCGGGTTCGTCGTCATCCTCGCCCTGGTCGTCGCACCCTTGCGGCGCTCGGGGACGTACACGCTGCCCGACTTCGCCGAGTGGCGGCTGAGATCGGTCAGGCTGCGGCGCTCCGCCACGTTCCTCGTCCTGGTGATCGGGCTGGCGTTCATGGTCGCGCAGCTCCACGCGGCCGGGGCGGTGGTGCGGCTGCTGACCGGGCTCCCGCCGTGGCTCGGGTGGGTGGCCATCGCCTCGGCGGCGCTGGTCGTGGCCTGCGTGGGCGGGCTGGGGAGCGTGACGAGCGTGCTGGCCGCGCAGTTCTGGCTGAAGCTGGTCGTGTTCGCCGGGGTGGGGGCGGTGTGCTGGTGGGCGGCAGGCGCGCGGTCCGTCACCTGGTTCGAGGGGGCGTACCGGGCGGCCGAGCCGGGGCTGGCGGGAGTGGGCGACCCGTCGCTGCCTGGCGTGCTGACCGTGCTGGTGGCCTGCGCGCTGGGCACGATGGGGCTGCCGCACGTGATCGTCCGGGTCTACACCAACAGCGACGGGCGCGAGGCCAGGCGGTCGATCGTGGCGACGCAGGTCATGCTGGCGGTGTTCTGCGTCGTGCCGCCGCTGTACGGGCTTCTGGGGCACGGGCACGTGCACGAGGGGCCCTCGGACGAGATCGTGTTGCTGCTGCCCGCCAGGCTGCTCCCAGGGCCCGTGGGGGACGCGCTCACCGGGGCGCTCGCCGCCGGGGCCTTCGCCGCCTTCCTGGCCACCACGGCGGGCGTGCTGGTGGCGGTCGGGGGAGCGGTGTCGGCGTGCCTGGCCAGGGCCGGGGTGCGCGCCTTCCGCACGGCCGTGTGCCTGGTGCTGCTGGCCGCGCTCGCCCTGACGGCGCTGACCGGGCCGCAGGCGTCGGTGGCGCTCGTCCTGCTCGGCTTCAGCCTCTCGGCGGCCACGCTCTGCCCGCTGCTGGTGCTCGGGATCTGGTGGCGGCGGCTGACGGACGCCGGGGTGGCGGCCGGGTTCGCGCTCGGCGGGGGCGTGACGGCGGTGCTGGTGATCGAGGAGCAGGCGGGCGTGAAGATGGGCGTGCTCACGTCCAACCCCGCGCCGGTGGCGGTGCCGGTCGCGTTTGCCGCGATGGTAATGATTTCCCTGGTCACACCGGGTCGGATGCCGCGCGGGGTGGGGCGGATGATGGCCAGGATGCACCTGCCCGAGCATCTCGCGGGCCCACGGGACTACCGCTCGTCGCAGCACGGCGACCGCTCATCGTAACAGCACTCTCCGTATATCGATGACTACGGACCGTTCAACGAGCTGTCCGAAAACAGGGTATCGCCCGCAAGATCGCGACCGTAGTGTTTCGGCAACGAAAGCCACTCCGGCGCATCGGGGGGGACGAGCCGGGGGGCTCACAACAGGCCTGATGCGCCGGCTTCACCGGTGACCGCCCAGGTCACCACGGCTGCCGGGCCCCCATCCGGGGGTGGGGCCCGCCACGCCGGTCAGGTGAAGGGGCGCCTGCTGAGGCCCTCAGCCGGCCCCGCGATTCGGCCCTTCGGGGGCGGCCGGATCGCGCGAGCAGGCGCCCCTTTCACGACGAGCCGGCCGGGTCAGGAGTCGCGGAGCTTCTTCAGCAGGGCGATGTCCTCGGCGTGCTTGGGCGCCTTGCCCGGCGTCTCGATGCAGATCGGCACCCCCGCCACGGCCGGGTGGCGCATGAGGTCGGCGAACGGCTGCGCGCCGATGTGGCCGGCCCCGATGTTCTCGTGCCGGTCCTTCTTGGCGCCGCACACGTCCTTGGAGTCGTTGGCGTGGATCAGCTTGAGCCGCCCGGGGGCGATCTCGTGCAGCGCGTCGAACGTCTCCTTCACCCCGCCCGGCGCCGCGAGGTCGTGGCCGGCGGCGAAGGCGTGGCAGGTGTCGAGGCAGATGCCGACGCGCGGATGCCAGTCGAGCGCGGCCAGGTAGGGCTCGATGTCCTGGACGGTGGCGCAGAGCATGGCGCCCTGCCCCGCCATCGGCTCCAGCAGCAGGTCGGGCCCGCCGTCGGGGATCTCCTCCAGCAGCGGCAGCAGGTTTTCGCGCACCTGGCGCAGCGCGTCGTCGCGCGACTGGGTGACCGCCGAGCCCGTGTGCACCACGACTCCCTTGGCGCCGATCTCGGCGCCGCGCCGCAGCGTGTGGCGCACCAGCGCGATGGAGTTGGCCAGGGTCTCCGGGCTGGGCGAGCCGAAGTTGGCGAGATAGGGCACGTGGACGAACGCCTCGACGCCCGACTCGGTCAGCTTGGCGTCCTCGTCGGGCTTGCCTTCGGCGAGCGCCCAGGCGCGCGGGTTGGTCACGAAGACCTGGATCATCTCGGCGCCGATCTCGGCCATGTATGCCAGGCCGCCCGTCGCGAGGCCGCCCGCGACGAGCACGTGCCCGCCGATCAGGGATGTTGGGGTCATGATGGGTCTCAGTGTAGGCGCACGCCCCGACATCCCGGGGGCCGGCGCGGACCGGGCGCGTCGGCACGCCGGTTGGATGATGACACGAAAAGTCCTGGCCGCGGGGGTGGCAGGTTCGGAGTTCTCGCGGATGGACCGGGCACGAAGCGGGTGTGTGTACTTCTGACATGCCCGACACGCTGAGCGACTTCAACGCCGGCTCCCCGGCCGGCGCCGAGGAGGAGCTGCTGGCCTGCTGCGCCTCGCGCGCCTTCGCCGCGAAGGTGGCGGCGCTGCGGCCGTACGACGACGTCGACGAGCTCGTCGCGACCGCCGAGGCGGCCGTCCGGGACCTGGGGTGGGACGACGTGATGGAGGCGCTCGGGGCGCACCCGAGGATCGGGGAGCGGGCGGCGGGCGAGGCCAGGGAGGCGTCGTGGTCGCGCCAGGAGCAGTCCGGGGTGGAGGAGGAGGCGCGCCAGGCGTTGGCCGCGGGCAACAAGGCGTACGAGGACCGGTTCGGGCACGTCTACCTGGTCTGCGCCACCGGGCTCACCGGGGCCCAGATGCTGGCCAGGCTGCGCGAGCGGCTGGGCAACGACGAGGAGAGCGAGCGGGCGGCCGTGCGGGGCGAGCTGGCCGCGATCACCGCGCTGCGGCTGCGCAAGCTCATGAAGGAGGGGACATGAGCTTCTCGACGCACGTGCTGAACGCGGTCACCGGGCTGCCCGCGCGTGGCGTCCACGTCCGCCTGGAGCACGAGGGCCGGGTGGTGGCCGAGGGCCGCACCGACGACGACGGGCGCATCAAGGGCTGGAACCCGGGAGCCGGCGTCCACCGGGTCGTCTTCGACACCGGGGCCTACCTGGAGGAGACGTTCTACCCCGAGGTCGTCGTCACCTTCACCGTCGCCGACCCCGAACGGCACTACCACGTGCCCCTGCTGCTCAGCCCGTACGCCTACTCCACCTACCGAGGGAGCTAGATGTCCATCAGGCTCGGACCCAACCGCTACGGCAAGGCGGAGACCAGGCTCGTCCGCGTGGTCAGGGACGGCCCCGTCCACCACGTCAAGGACCTCAACGTCAGCACCTCCCTCTCCGGCGACATGGAGGCCGTCCACCTGACCGGCGACAACGCCGCCGTCCTGCCCACCGACACGCAGAAGAACACCGCGTACGCGCTGGCGAAGAAGCACGGCGTCGGCCAGATCGAGGAGTTCGCCCTCCTGCTGGCCAGGCACTTCGTGCAGGCGCAGCCGACCGTCCACCACGCCAGGGTCGAGATCGACGAGTACGCGTGGACCCGCCGCGGGCCGCACTCGTTCGTCCGCGACGGCGGCGAGGTGCGCACGTGCGTCGTCCACTGCGACCGGGACGGCCGCTCCACCGTGGTGTCCGGGCTCAAGGACCTGGTGCTGATGAACACGACCGGCTCGGAGTTCCACGGCTACATCGTGGACGAGTACACCACGCTGCCGCCCACCACCGACCGCGTGCTGGCCACCGCCGTCGCCGCGCGCTGGCGGCACGCGGGGGACACGCCCGCGTACGGCAAGTCGTACGAGCAGGTGCGGCAGTGCCTGCTGGACGCGTTCGCCGACACCCACAGCCTGTCGCTCCAGCAGACCCTTTACGCCATGGGCGAGCGCGCCCTGAACACCTGTCCCGAGATCTGCGAGATCCGGCTCGCGATGCCGAACAGGCACCACTTCGCCGTGGACCTGTCGCCGTTCGGCCTGGCCAACGAGAACGAGGTCTTCCACGCCGCCGACCGCCCTTACGGCCTGATCGAGGGCAGCGTGCTGCGGGAGGACGCACCCGGCGCCGGATTCGCCTGGGAGTAGGAGACGAGTAGCTGACATGGACTTCTTGCGACCCACGACGTGGGAGGAGGCGCTGGCCGCCAAGGCGGACCGGCCCGACGCGGTGCCCATCCAGGGCGGCACCGACGTGATGGTGGAGATCAACATGGACGTGCGCAGGCCCGCCGCGCTGCTCGACCTCAACCAGGTGGCCGAGCTGCGGGAGTGGGCCATGGTGGGCGCCATGTGCCGGCTCGGGGCCGCGGTGCCGTACGCGCGGATCATCGAGGAGCTGGCCGGGCCGCTGCCGGGGCTCGCCCAGGCCGCACGCACGGTCGGCTCGCCGCAGATCCGCAACCGCGGCTCCGTCGGCGGCAACCTCGGCGCTGCCTCGCCCGCCGGCGACAGCCACCCGCCGCTGCTGGCGGCCGGCGCGGTGGTCGAGGCGGAGTCGCGCGAGCGCGGCGTCAGGATGATCCCGGCCGACGACTTCTACCTGGGGGTCAAGCGCAGCGCGCTGGAGCCGGACGAGCTGATCAGGGCCGTGCACGTCAGGCCCGCGACCGGGCCCCAGTACTTCTCCAAGGTCGGCACGCGCAACGCCATGGTGATCGCGGTGTGCTCGTTCGGGATCGCGCTGCACCCGGACGAGCGGCGGGTCGGCACGGGGATCGGCTCCGCGGCGCCCACGCCGCGCCGGGCGCTGGAGGCGGAAGAGCTGCTGGCCCGCGAACTAGACTGGACGGCGCCGCTCGATCCGGCGCTGACCAGGCGATTCGGCGAGCTGTGCGCGGCGGCCGCGGCGCCGATCGACGACGTACGGGGCAAGGCCGCCTACCGGGTGCACGCCATCGGCGTGATGGCCCGCCGCACGCTGGCCTGGGCCTGGAACGACCATCTGGGAAAGAGGGCCGCCTGATGCGCGTCACCTTCACCGTCAACGGCCGGGAAGAGATCGCCGACGACGTCTGGGAAGGCGAGAGCCTCCTGTACGTGCTGCGCGAGCGCGTCGGGCTCCCCGGCTCCAAGAACGCCTGCGAGCAGGGCGAATGCGGATCCTGCACGGTCTATCTGGACGGCCTGCCGGTCTGCTCCTGCCTGGTCGCCGCCGGGCAGGCCGAGGGGCGTCAGGTGCGCACCGTCGAAGGGCTGGCCGAGGAGGACCGGCTCGACCCGGTCCAGCAGGCGTTCGTGGAGTGCGGGGCCGTGCAGTGCGGGTTCTGCACGCCGGGGCTGCTGGTGCAGGCGCACGACCTGATCGCGCGGGTGGAGCGGCCCTCCGACGCGGAGATCAGGGAGGCGCTGGCCGGGAACCTGTGCCGGTGCACGGGCTACGAGAAGATCATCGAAGCGGTACGGCTGGCGGCGTCGCGGAAGGCGGCCGCCGAGTGAGCCTGCTCATCGAGAACGTCCACATCGCGCCGGTCGCCGGCCCGGAGATCCAATCCGGATATATCAGGATCGAGGGGGACCGGATCGCGGAGCTCGGCCCCGGTCCCGCCCCCACCACTCCGGGCACGGGGCCCGGCGTTGCCAGGATCGACGGCACCGGCTGCCTGGCCACCCCCGGCCTCGTCAACACCCACCACCACCTCTACCAGTGGGCCTCGCAGGGCCTGGCCCAGGACGCGACGCTGTTCGAGTGGCTGGTCGCGCTCTACCGGGTGTGGGCCGCCATGGACGCCGAAGTGGTCAACGGGGCGGCCACGGCGGGCCTCGGCTGGCTGGCGCTGTCGGGCTGCACCACCTCCAGCGACCACCACTACATCTTCCCCAAGGGCAGGGGCGACCTGTTCGCGGCCGAGATCGAGGCCGCCCGCGAGGTGGGCATCCGCTTCCACCCCGCCCGCGGCTCGATGGACCGTGGCGAGTCGCAGGGCGGGCTGCCGCCGGACGTCGTGGTCGAGGAGCTGGACGAGATCCTGGCCGCCACGTCGGAGGCCGTGGACGCCTACCACGACCCGTCCTTCTCCTCGATGCTGCGGATCGCGGTCGCGCCGTGCTCGCCGTTCTCCTCCAGCGCCGAGCTGATGACCGAGTCCGCCGCCCTGGCCAGGGCCAAGGGCGTACGCCTGCACACGCACGTCGCCGAGACCTCGGACGAGGACGAGCACTGCCTGGCCCAGTTCGGCCTTCGCCCCGTGGACTACATGGAGAAGCTGGGCTGGCTGGGGCCCGACGTATGGTTCGCGCACTCCGTACACCTGAGTGACGACGACATCGGCAAGCTCGCCGCCACCGGCACGGGATCGGCGCACTGCCCCTCGTCGAACGGCCGGCTCGGCGCCGGCATCGCCCGCGTCTCCGAGATGCTGCGCCGCGGCGCGAACGTGGGCCTCGGCGTGGACGGCAGCGCCTCCTCCGAGCTGACGCCGCTCGTGGGAGAGCTGCGGCAGGCCCTGCTCTTCCAGCGCGCCAGGTACGGCCCCCAGGCGCTCACCGCCCGCCAGGCCCTCGAGATCGCCACGCTCGGCGGGGGCCGCAACCTCGGCCGCGAGCACGAACTCGGCACCCTCGAACCCGGCAAGCTGGCCGACCTCGCCCTCTGGCGCGTCGATGGCCCCTTCACCTCGGCGGTGGCCGACCCGGTCTGCGCGCTCGTCTTCGGCCCCCCGCCGCCGCTGGCGCGGGTGCTGGTCGGCGGCCGGGTCGTGGTCGAGGACGGCGAGCTGCGGACCGTCCCCCAGGACGCCGCCGGGCGCGCGGGAGCCGAGGCCCACCGCCGGCTGATGCGGCTGGCGGACGAACGTGGCCTGACCGCCGCCAAGGAGCTCCACTGACCGGGAGACTAGGGTGGGAATGTCCCGAACGAGCAGGAAGGCGATCCCATGCCCGAGGAACTCCCCGACGAGCGGCTGGCGCAGCTCAAGAGCACTTTCGCGTCGATCGACACGGACGGCGACGGCTACATCAGCGAGGCCGAGCTGACGAAGCACTTCCCGGGTCTCCCGGCGGAGGCGCTGGGGGCGATGAGCCAGGCCGCCGACTCCGACCAGGACGGCCGCTACTCGCTGGAGGAGTTCATCCGCACGGTCTCCTGACCTTTCCGGGTCACCTGGCGCATCCGCGTCGAAGAACCGGCCGCGACGCCCGTCGGTCAGGCGGGCAAGCCGGTGTGGTCCTCCTCGAAGATGTCGGCCGCCGACCGGACGATGAGCGGGTCCGGGGTGCCGACCACCTCGTAGTCCTTGTTGTCGTAGTGGAACAGGCTCAGCACGTGACGCATGGCCTCCACCCGGCCGCGCTTCTTGTCGTTGCTCTTGATGACCGTCCAGGGAGCCTCGGCGATGTCGGTGTGGAGGAACATCTCCTCCTTGGCGAGGGTGTAGTCGTCCCACCTGTCGAGCGAGGCCAGGTCCATCGGCGACAACTTCCACTGCCTCACGGGGTCGACCTGGCGGATGATGAAGCGGGTGCGCTGCTCGGAGCGGGTCACCGAGAACCAGAGCTTGATCAGACGGATGCCGTCGCGTACCAGGGCCCCCTCGAACTGCGGCGCCTGCTGCATGAACTCGCGGCACTGGGCCTCGGTGCAGAAGCCCATCACGCGCTCGACCCCGGCACGGTTGTACCAGGAGCGGTCGAACAGGACGATCTCCCCGGCGGCGGGCAGGTGGGCGATGTAGCGCTGGAAGTACCACTGGGTGCGCTCGCGCTCCGACGGCTTCTCCAACGCGACCACCGTGGCGCCGCGGGGGTTGAGGTGCTCCATGAACCGCTTGATGGTGCCGCCCTTGCCCGCCGCGTCCCGGCCCTCGAACAGGATGACCAGCCGCTCCCCGTTCGCCTTGACCCAGTACTGCAGCTTGAGCAACTCGATCTGCAGCAGCCGCTTGACGCGGTCGTACTCCTGCCGCTGCATTCGCTCGGGATACGGGTAGTGCTCGCGCCAGGTGTCGAACGGGCTGCCGTCAGGCCGCAGCAGTACCGGATCGTCATCGTCACTGTCGTCCACGATCAGGCCCGGCGTCGAATCCAGCAAGCGAACCTGCTCCGTGTCCGGAAGGGCAACCTGCTTCACGCCCACCGCCTCGTCGTTTCCGCCTCGCATCAGCTTCCCGTACCCGCCAAGCCATCAGGGGAACAATTCGGGATGATCGGGTTAATGCCGTACGGCATCACCAGCACCGTGCGGTCGTCCTGGCCGCCGGCGTACCGGTGTGGTTCCTTGGAACACGCCAGTGTCAAGATGATGGGTCACGCCTTCCTGCCCGCTCGCACCGGGCAGGAAGGCGTGTCAGGACATTGTTCACCATCCTGTAGGGGTTCGTAGTGGTTCAGCAGGTTCTGGTCGCCCCCGACAAGTTCAAGGGGTCGCTGACGGCGGCCGAGGTGGCCGCCCGGGTCTCGGCCGGGCTCGGCGTGCCCACGGTGGAGCTGCCGGTGGCCGACGGGGGCGACGGCACCGTGGACGCGGCCGTGGCCGGCGGGTTCAGCCGGGTCACGATCGAGGTCACCGGGCCCACCGGCGAGCGGATCTCCGCCTCGTACGCCTGGCAGGACGCCGACGCGACGGCGGTGGTGGAGCTGGCGGAGGCGTCGGGGCTGCGCCGCCTCCCCGGCGGGCACGAGCCGCTGACCGCCACCAGCCACGGCACGGGCGAGCTGATCGCGGACGCCGTGCGCCGGGGCGCCAAGCGCGTGGTCCTGGGGCTGGGCGGGAGCGCCTGCACCGACGGGGGAGCGGGCATGGCGCAGGCGCTCGGCGCGCGCCTGCTGGACGCCGACGGCGGCGACCTCCCCCGGGGCGGGGCCGCGCTGAAGGAGCTCGCCCGGATCGATCTGTCGGGGTTCACGGACGTCTCCGGCGTGGAGTTCGTGGTGGCCAGCGACGTGGACAACCCGCTCCTCGGCCCGCACGGCGCCGCCGCCGTCTACGGGCCCCAGAAGGGCGCCACCCCGGACGACGTCAAGACGCTGGAGGCCGGCCTGACCCGGCTGGCCGCCGTCGCGACCGCCACTCACGGGCTGATGGGCGCGGTCGAGCACGACGACACGCCGCGCGCGATGGGCGTGGCGGGCGCGCCGGGGGCGGGGGCGGCCGGCGGGGTGGGGTTCGCCGCGCTGGCGTTCCTGCACGCCGAGATCCGGCCCGGCATCGGCTACCTGCTCGACCTGCTCGGGTTCGGCGAGCTGGTCAAGGACGCGCGGCTGGTGATCACCGGCGAGGGGTCGCTCGATGAGCAGTCCCTGCGCGGCAAGGCCCCCGTCGGCGTGGCGCGGGCCGCGGCCGAGGCGGGCGTCCCCGTGGTGGCCGTCTGTGGGCGCCGTACGCTCACCGACGACGAGCTGAGGGCCGCCGGCATCGAGGCCGCCTACGCCCTCACCGACCTCGAACCCGACCCCGAGCGCTGCATGGCCGAGGCCGGGCCCCTGCTCGAACGCCTGGCCGCGCGGCTGGCCGCCGTCCATCTCCAAGAGGACTAGATGATCGATCTGGTGATCCGATCCCGCCGCACCGTCACCCCCGAGGGGGAGCGGGCGGCGGCGGTGGCCGTGCGGGGCGAGAAGATCGCGGGCCTGTACGACTACGACGCCCCGCTCGACGCCGCCGAGGACATCGACCTGCGCGACCTGGCCCTGCTCCCCGGCCTGGTCGACACCCACGTGCACGTCAACGAACCGGGGCGGACGCACTGGGAGGGGTTCGGCTCGGCGACCAGGGCGGCCGCCGCCGGAGGCGTCACCACGATCCTCGACATGCCGCTCAACTCCCTTCCGCCCACCGTGAACGTGGCCGCCTTCGAGGCCAAGCTGCGGGCCGCCGAGGGGCAGTGCCACGTGGACGTGGGCTTCTGGGGCGGGGCCGTGCCGGGCAACGTCAAGGACCTCGCGCCCCTGCGCGAGCGCGGGGTCTTCGGGTTCAAGTGCTTCATGTCGCCGTCGGGGGTGGAGGAGTTCCCGCCGCTCGGCGACTCCGAGCTGCGGGAGGCGCTGACCGAGGTCGCCGCGGTCGGCGGGGTGATGGTGGTGCACGCCGAGGACCCGGCGCTGCTCGGGGAGCCGGCCGGGCCGACGTACCGGGAGTTCCTGGAGTCGCGGCCGGGGGAGTCGGAGCGCAGCGCCGTCGCACGGGTGGTGGGGCTGGCGGCGCGGACCGGCGCCCGGGTGCACATCCTGCACGTCTCCAGCGCCTCCTGCCTGGAGGTGCTGGAGTCGGCCCAGGCCGAGGGCGTGGCGGTCACGGCGGAGACGTGCCCCCACTACCTGACGCTGGCGGCCGAGCAGGTGCCCGAGGGGGCGACCGCGTACAAGTGCTGCCCGCCCATCCGTTCCGAGGCCAACCGCGACCTGCTGTGGGACGGGCTGGCCAGGGGCGTGCTGAGCTGCGTCGTGTCCGACCACTCGCCCTCACCCGCCGACCTCAAGGTGCCCGACTTCGCCGCCGCCTGGGGCGGCATCGCCTCGCTGCAGCTCGGGCTGCCCGCGGTCTGGACGGAGGCGTCGAGGAGGGGGCACGGGCTGGGGGACGTGGTGCGCTGGATGTCGGCCAATCCGGCGGCGATGGCCGACATTCCCGGAAAAGGCGGGATAAAGCCGGGTAATGATGCCGATCTGGTGGCCTTCGACCCGGCCGCCGACAACCCCGTGGACGCCGCGCGCCTGCACCACAAGAACCCGGTCACCCCGTACCACGGCCAGGTGCTCAAGGGCGCCGTACTGACCACCTGGCTGCGCGGGCGGCCCGTGGACGACGTGCCGCACGGACGATTCCTGTTGGGAGAGCAGTAGATTTGCCAGGTTTCAGCACCCTGCCGGACCTCGCCCTGCGCACGCTCGGCGGCTCGGTCGTGGCGGCCAGCGACGAGTCGTTCGCCGAGAAGGAGAGCCTGATCCGGCCGGGGCGGCCCGGTTTCCAGGCGGAGACGTTCGGGAGCAAGGGGCAGGTCTACGACGGGTGGGAGACCCGCCGCCGCCGCTCGCCCGGCCACGACTGGGCCCTGGTACGGCTCGGAGTCCCCGGCGTGATCCGCGGTGTGGTGATCGACACGGCCTGGTTCAAGGGCAACTACCCGCCCCACGCCCGCGTCGAGGCGGCCTCGGTCGAGGGCCACCCCTCCCCGGCCGAGCTCGAGGCCGCTGCGTGGACGGAGATCGTGCCCCGGGCCGAGCTCACCGGTGACAGCGAGCACCACTTCGCCGTCACCGACGAGCGCCGGTTCACCCACGTGCGGCTGAGCATCTTCCCCGACGGCGGCGTCGCCCGCCTCCGGGTGCACGGGGAGGCCCGGCCCGACCTGTCCGTGTACGACGGGCTCGGCCTCGACCTGGCCGCGCTCGCGAACGGCGCGCTGGTCACCGCCTGCTCCAACGAGTTCTACTCGGCCCCCAACAACGCCATCGCCCCCGGCCTGGCCCGCCACCAGGCGGAGGGCTGGGAGACCGCCCGCCGCCGCGGCGACGGGAACGACTGGCTGGTCATCCGGCTGGCCGGGCGCGGCGTGATCGGTCTGGCCGAGATCGACACCACGAACCTGCTGTTCAACGCGCCGGGCGCGGTCTCGCTGACGGGCCTGGACGGTGACCGGGAGGTGGAGCTCCTCCCGAGGACGCGCCTGCAGCCCGACACCCCACACCGCTTCCGTCTCGCCCACCCTGACCCGGTCACGCACGTACGGGTGGACATCTACCCGGACGGCGGCCTGGCCCGCGTCCGCCTCCACGGCCACCTCGCCACGCCCTGACCAACCCGCGTCCGCCTCGCCAACCCCGGGCCGTGGCGGCCGCCCAAGCCTCAGCCCTTCACCTGTGCGACGGCTCTGTGCAGGCGGCGCGGGCCGAGGTCCCTCAAGGCCCTGGCGTGACCGACGCGTTTCGGCGTCCGGTGATCGCCCGTGTGTCGCCGAAGGGACCTCACTGCCAGAGGACGACCGTGGCCCCCTGCGGCCGCTCGCTGTTGGGCAACGGCCGCTGGAACTGGACCACCCCGCGGTTGCCCAGCCGCTGCACCCGCACCTTGAACCCCAGCGCCTCTAACTCCGCCTTGGCGTCCCTGACCTCCTTGCCGATCACCGCCGGCACCAGGGCGAACTGCTGGTCGTCGCGGGCCTCGTCGTCCCTGTCGCCGTTGAACCAGTCCCAGAAGTCCGTCTGGCACCGGGCCACCGTGACCATGACCTGCGCGCCCTTGTCCACCTCGGACTTCGCCTTGGGCGTCTGCGCGATGACCGTGCACGGCTCGGCGTCGTCGTCGACCTCGTTGACCTGAACCTGGAAGCCCAGACCACCGAGATACTGGGCGGCCTCGTCCTTGGGCATGCTGTTGACGTCGGGCATCACCATGCCGGCGCTGACGTAGATGTCGACCTTGGCGCCCTCCCGCACCTTCTCGCCGACCTGCGGCGAGGTGCGGATGACCTTGTCGCGCTCGACCTCCTGGTTGGCCAGCCGCTTGACGACGCCCACGGTCAGCCCGGCATCGGCGATCTTGGCCCGGGCCTGGTCGCCGGTCATGCCCTCGGTGTTGGGCACGGCGACGCGCTTGGGCCCGAGCGAGGGGACCAGCGTGATCGTGGTGCCCTTCTCCACCTCGGTGGCGGCCGCCGGGTCGGTGCTGAGGACTAGGCCCGCGGCCATCTTCTCGTTGTTGACGCCGTCGGCCTCCTGGACCTTGAAACCGGCCGCGGCGGCGCTGCTCTTGGCCAGCGCCAGGTTCTTGCCGACCAGGTCGGGGACGGAGACCATCTCGGGCTGCGCGAAGTACCAGCCGGTCAGCCCGACCGCGACCACCATGACCCCGGCCAGCAGCACCAGGAACCAGTTGGGCTTGAACCCCGCCCGCTGCCCCTGCGGCGGCACCTCCGCCCGCGGCTGGATCAAGGTGTGGGCGGGGGCGGGCTGGGGCATCGAGGCGGCGCCGGAGGCGTTGAACACCTGCGTCTGGGCGTGGGAGGCCGGCGGGTTGGTCAGGCGCGGCAGCATCCGGTGCGCGTCGACGGCGGCCACGAGCATCGCGGTCGCGTCGGCGGGGCGCTGGTCCGGCTCGCGGGCCGTCGCCTGGGTCACCAGCGTGTCGATCAGCGGCGGCACGTCGGGGAACACCGAGGACGGCGCGGGCACGGTGTCGTGGACGTGCCGGTAGGCCACCGACATGGGCGTCGCGCCGTCGTACGGCTGCTGGCCGGTGACCAGCTCGAACAGCATGATGCCCGCGGCGTAGACGTCGCTGCGCACGTCGGCGGCGCCGGTGGTGACCTGCTCGGGCGCCATGTAGCCGATGGTGCCGATCATCACGCCGGTGCGGGTCTGGTTGGTGGCCTCGATGGCCCGGGCCAGGCCGAAGTCGACGACCTTGACCCGGCCGTCGTCGGTCATCAGGACGTTTTCCGGCTTCACGTCGCGGTGGACCATCCCGGCCTGGTGGGCCGCGCCGAGGGCGGCGAGCACCGGGATCATGATCTCGAGCGCCTCGCGGGCGGGCAGCCTGCCGCGCTCGCGCAGGATGTCGCGCAGCGTCTTGCCGGGCACGTACTCCATCGACAGGTAGACGACGTCGTTGTCCGTGCCCTGGTCGAAGACGTGCACCACGTTGGGGTGTGAGAGGCGGGCAACCGACTTGGCCTCGCCGATGAACCTCCGCACGAACGCGGGGTCCTCGGCCAGTGAGCCGTGCATGACCTTCAGCGCCACCGTCCGGTCCAGGCGGACGTCCAGCGCGAGGTAGACGGTCGCCATACCGCCCCGGGCGATCCGGCTCTCGATGCGGTAGCGCCCATCGAGGAGCCGCCCGACCAGGGGGTCCGCAGTCGTCGTATCCACCCCGCTGAGTTTACGGGCGTTTTGCCACTGGGAGGGCCTCGCCGCCCGAAACCGATGCTGAGACGTTCCCGTTGGAACGTCCCAGCTCCCCACGCGTCCCTCGGGTCAGCGAGCCCCCGTCACTCCGGCCGGGGGCCACCGGCACTCGGGCCGGGGAGTCGTCGGCACTCGGGGGAGGGGGCATCGGCACTCCGGTCAGGGAGCCATCGGTGAGGAGGCCTCGGCGTAGCGCCTGCGCGGGATGCGGCCCGCCAGCCGCGCCAGCCGTCCGGCCTCCACGGCCTGCTTCATGGCGACCGCCATGAGATCGGGCCGCTGGGCCCTGGTGACCGCCGTGGCCAGCATCACGGCGGCGCAGCCCAGCTCCATCGCCAGCGCGGCGTCGCTGGCCGTGCCGATGCCCGCGTCGAGCACCACCGGCACGGAAACGGCCTCCACGATCAGCTCGATGCTGTGCGGGTTGCGGATGCCGAGACCCGAGCCGATCGGCCCGCCCAGCGGCATGACGGCCGAGCAGCCCGCCTGCTCCAGCCGCCGGGCCAGCGCCGGGTCGTCCCCGATGTACGGCAGCACCACGAACCCGTCGGCCACCAGCCGCTCGGCCGCGTCGAACGTCTCGATCGGGTCGGGCAGCAGGGTCCGCTCGTCGGAGATGACCTCGACCTTGATCCAGTTCGTGCCGAGGGCCTCCCTGGCCAGCCGTGCCGTCAGCACGGCCTCGCCCGCCGTGAAGCAGCCCGCGGTGTTGGGGAGCACCTTGATGTCCCGCTTGCGCAGCACGTCCAGGACCGAGCCGCGGGCGTTCGGGTCGAGCCGCCGGATCGCCACCGTGGTCAGCTCGGTGCCGGACGCGGCCAGCGCCTGGTCGAGCACGTCCAGCGAGGGCGCGCCGCCGGTGCCCATGATGAGCCGGGAGGAGAAGCTCTCCCCGGCGATGATCAGATCATCCACCTTGCACCGCCGTCAGAACCTCCACCCGGTCACGGTCGCTGAGCGCCGTCGTCTCCCACGAGCTCCGCGTGACCACCTCGTCGTTGACGGCCACGGCCACTCCGGTGGTGGCCGTGGTCAATGTGCGTACGGCCTGCGCCACGGTCGTGCCGTCGGCCACCTCGTGGGAGGCCCCGTTGATCATCACAATCATGAAATATCCCGAAATCTCCCAGGCGAGCACATTGCGGCGAGCTCGCCCTCCTCGCCCAGCAGGATGTCCGCCGTGAGCGGCGCCAGGAGCACGCCGCCCCGGTGATGGCCGGTGGCCAGCGCCAGCCCCGGGGTGCCGCTCGGGCCGATGAGCGGCAGGTTGTCCGGCGTGCCCGGCCGCAGCCCGGCCACCACGTCGGAGACCTCCAGCTCGGTGATGCCCGGCACCAGCTCCCTGGCGTCGCGCAGCAGCTCGTAGAGCCCGCCCGCGGTCACCCTGGTGTCGAAGCCCATCTCCTCCTGCGTGGCCCCGACCACCAGCTCGCCGTCGCCCCGGGGGACGAGGTAGACCGGCGTGCCGTGCACGGTGCCGCGGACGCACCGGGTGAGCAGCGGCTGCGGCGAACGCAACCGCATGATCTGCCCCTTGACCGGCCGGACCGGCACCTCGGCCAGCCCGGCGCTCCACGCCCCGGCCGCCAGGATCACCCGCTCCGCCCGCAGCTCGGCTCGCCGGTCGTCGCCGCCGGGCGGCTCCAGGCGTACCCCTGTGACCCGGCCGCCGTCGCGCAGCAGCTCGCCGACGCGCGCCCGTACGAGCTGGACTCCCCGCCGGTCGAGCGCGGCGAGCAGCGCCGCCGTCACGCGGCGCGGGTCCACCCAGGAATCGCCGACGGCCAGCAGCCCGCCCCGCACCGAGGGAGCCAACATGGGCTCCAGGCGGCGGCACTCGCGGCCGGTCAGTCGCCGGACGGGGAGCTCCAGCTTCTCCAGGTACGCGGCCAGCTCGTCCAGCGCGGCCAGGTCGTCCGCCCCGAACGCCACGTCGAGCGTCCCCTCGGAGCGCAGGTCCAGGGCCTCGGGGCCGGCCAGCCCCGCGTCGGCGGCCAGCTCGGCGGCGAAGGCGGGCCAGCGGCGCAGCGACGCCACGCCGAGCCGCAGCAGCGGCACCTCCGTGTAGGTGACCTCGCTGACCGGCGCCAGCATCCCCGCGGCCGCGTGTGAGGCCCCCGAGGCGGGGGCCGGGTCCACCAGGGTGACGGGCCGCCCTTCGCGGGCAAGCCGCCAGGCCAGCGAGAGGCCGACGACCCCGCCGCCCACGATCACATCCATCCGCGCTCCCTTCGCCGGCATGATCCGGATCAGGTGTCTTGCGGTCGAAGGCCCGATGGCAGCCTTCCTCTCAGCCCGGTCACGGCCGGACTCCCGCGCGTCTTACGCCCCCAGCCTACGGCCTCGCTGCGACGCCCGGACACCGGCCCACGTTAGGGTCATGAACGTGAACGAAGTCGTGGTGGTGGGAGCGGGCCTGGCCGGAGTGCGCACCGTGGAGGCGCTGCGCGCACAGGGGTTCGGCGGGCGGATCACGCTGGTGGGCGAGGAGCGGCATCGCCCCTACGACCGTCCACCCCTGTCCAAGGCCGTGCTGTTCGGCGACGCCGACACCAGCTACGTCGACACCGACCTGGCCTCGCTCGACGTGGTGTTCCAGCCGGGGGTCAGCGCCAAGGCGCTGCGCGAGGGGGTCGTGGAGACCACCGAGGGCGAGCTCGGCTACGACGGGCTGGTCATCGCCACCGGCGCCGAGCCGATCAGGCTGCCCGGCGACGGCCCGCAACACGTGCTGCGCACGCTCGACGACGCCCACGAGCTCAGGGCCATGCTCGTCCCCGGCGCCCGCGTCTCGATCATCGGCGCCGGCTGGATCGGCGCGGAGGTGGCCACCGCCGCCCGCCGCGCCGGGTGCGCGGTGACCGTGATCGAGGCCGGCCCGGCGCCGCTCGCGACGGCCGTCGGCGCCGAGATCGGGGCCCGCACCGAGCGCTGGTACGACGGCATCGACCTGCGGCTCGACACCATGGTCGACTCCGTGGACGAGGGCGGCGTGCGGCTGGTGGGCGGCGAGTTCGTGGACGCCCACGTGGTGGTCACGGGCATCGGCGTGCGCCCGGCCGTCGAATGGCTCACCGGCGCCGACATCGACCTCCACAACGGCGTCGTCGTGGACGAGCACCTGCGCGCCTCCCTCCCGAACACGGTCGCCGTCGGCGACTGCGCCGCCTGGTGGTCGCGCCGCTGGCAGACCAGGCTCAGGGTCGAGCACTGGGACACCGCGCTCAACGCCCCCGAGGTGGCCGCCGCGAGCTTGCTGGGCGAGGACGTCGCGTACGATCCCGTTCCGTACTTCTGGTCGGAACAGTTCGGGCACATGGTGCAATACGCCGGTCATCATTTGGCAGGCGAGCGCCTGATCTACCGGGGCGAGCCGGAGGGCAAGTGGTCGGCCCTCTGGCTCACGGCCGACGACGCCCTCGCCGCGGTGCTCGCCGTGGATCGGCCGCGAGACCTCGTTCAGGGGCGCAGAATCATCGACGCGGGACACCGTCTCGACGCGGAACGCCTGGTAGATCCAGAAGTCCCTCTACGGGATTGTGTTGTTTGAGCAAGCGCGGCATGTGGTAGTTGTGGTTTCGTGACGCTTTCTGTTGCACAGATCGACCGGGAGACCGACCAACTCGTCGACGAGTGGCTCACGCTCCCCGAAGTGGCCTCGCGCCTAGACCTTCCGATCGGGCGGGCCAAGCAACTCCTCAAGGACCACAAGCTGCTCGGCGTACGCCGGGGGGGCGGCGGGCCACAGGTGCCCGCTGTGTTCCTCGATGGAAAGGATGTGATGAAGGGCCTGCCCGGCACGCTGACCGTGTTGCTGGACGCCGGCTACGACGATGTCGAGTCGCTGCGCTGGCTCTTCACCCCTGACGAGTCCCTGCCCGGATCGCCCATCGAGGCGATCAAGGCCGGCCGTCATACTGAGGTCAAGCGGCGTGCCCAAGCCCTCGGTTTCTGAAGCCCGCCTCTATCTCTGCACCGACGGCCGCCGCGACCGCGGCGACCTGGCGGAGTTCCTCGACTCGGTGCTGGCCGGCGGCGTGGACATCATCCAGCTGCGGGAGAAGGGTCTGGAGGCCCGCGAAGAACTCGCGCTCCTCGAGGTCTTCCGCGACGCCTGCGACCGGCACGGCAAACTGCTGGCCGTCAACGACCGGGCGGACGTCGCCTACGCCGCCCGGTCCGACGTGCTCCACCTGGGGCAGGACGACCTTCCTGTGACGGTCGCGCGAGAGATACTCGGCGACGACATCGTCATCGGACGGTCCACCCACTCCGTGGCCGAGGCTTCCGCCGCGGCAGCGGAGCCGGGCGTCGACTACTTCTGCTGCGGCCCCATCTGGCCCACGCCCACCAAGCCCGGCCGCCCGGCCCCCGGCCCGCCGCTGCTCCGGCACGCGGCGGCGCTGGAGACCTCGCGGCCGTGGTTCGGGATCGGCGGCATCGACCTCGCGAACCTGGACGAGGTGATGTCGTACGGCGTGCGCCGCGTGGTGGTCGTACGCGCGATCACGGACGCGGAGGACCCGGGCGCGGCGGCGGCGGAGTTCGCCAAGCGCCTGTCCTCCGCCTGACCGACAAGCCCGTGACCGACAAGCCCCTGACCGACATGAGCCCCTGACCGCGGCGGCCACCTGACCACAGGAGGCCGCCCGGCCGTACGGGGCCCTGCGACCCACGAGGCGCCCGCCACCACACGGGCGCCTCCGAGTCGGAGGCCCGGGCCCAAGGCGGCGATCCCCGGGCAGGTCAGGTCAGGTCTTGCGGGAGGTGGCGGCGATGGCCAGCTCCGTCAGAGCCGCGCGCGCCTCCGCCGTGATCGGCGCCTCGTCCAGCGCGGACAGCGCGTCCCCCAGATAGTCGCCGATCAGGTCCTCGCACTCCTGCAGCGCGCCCGTCTCGTCGATGATCTGCCGCAGCGTCTCCACCCCGTGCTCGTCCAGCCCGGGATCCCCCAGCAGCCGCCGGACGGTCTGCGCCGCACCCGGGGACGCGGCAGCCAGCGTGCGGGCCACGAGCATCGTCCGCTTGCCCTCCCGCAGGTCGTCTCCGGCGGGCTTGCCCGTCTGCGCCGGGTCGCCGAACACCCCCAGGATGTCGTCACGCAGCTGGAACGCGATCCCGACCCGCGTGCCGTAGCCCGTGCACAGCTCGTCCATCCAGGGCGCGAGCTGGCCGCCGGCGAGCACCAGCCCGAGCCTGAGCGGCTGCTCCACCGAGTATTTGCCGCTCTTGAACAGCGCCACCCGCAGCGCCGACTCGAACGTGTTCTCGCCGTGCGCCTGCTCCAGCAGGTCGAGGTACTGGCCGCACATCAGCTCCGTACGCATGTGGTCGTGCACGGGCTGGGCCGCCGCCAGGGACTCGGGCGGCAGACCGCTGGTGCGCCACATCTCGCCCGACCAGATCAGCAGCAGGTTGCCCAGCAGGATCGCCGCGCCCTCGCCGAACTGCTCCGCGGACCCGTACCAGGCGGACTTCTCGTGCAGCGCCTGGAACCGGCGGTGCGCGGACGGCATGCCCCTGCGCAGGTCGCTCTTGTCCATCACGTCGTCGTGCACCAGCGCGCTGGCCTGCAGCAGCTCCAGCGAGGCCGCCGCGGTGAAGATCGCGGGCACGTCCGTGCCGCCCGCGCCGCGCCAGCCCCAGTAGCAGAACGCCGGACGCAGCCGTTTGCCGCCGGCCAGCAACTCGTCGGCGGCTGTGCGCAGCGGCTCGAGCTCGGGGTCACCGGGGGCGGGCAGCTGTCGTTCGACGAACTCTCCGAGGGCACGCTCCACCTGTGTGCGCAGGGTGTTCATGCCAACGGCGTCAGTGGTCATGCCTTGAGACTAGTGGCCGCGTGCGGGGGAGCGGATGTGCAGGTGTCCTAATAGGGGCATCTGAGGTGGCGTGGACGGTGATGTGCCGCTCGTGCCGGTGACATGGCTGTGGCGGCAGGGGTGACACGGCCGTGACCTTGAGTCGGTGAGGTCCCTGTAACCTTGGCACATGGCGCTTGGTCGACCCTCCATCCTGCCCGATCGTGTTCCCACCGTCCGCGACATGCTCGCCGCCGGTGGCCGGTCGTTCTCCTTCGAGTTCTTCCCGCCGAAGACCGACGAGGGAGAGCGGCAGCTCTGGAAGGCGATCAGGGAGCTGGAGTCGCTGCGGCCGACGTTCGTGTCGGTGACCTATGGCGCGGGCGGCTCCACGCGTGACCGCACGGTCGACATCGTCGAGCGGATCGCCCACGACACGACGCTCACGCCCGTGGCGCACTTCACGGCGGTCAACCACTCGATCCGCGAGCTGCGTCACCTGGTGGGGCGCTTCGCCGACGCCGGGGTGCGCAACATCCTGGCCGTCCGCGGCGACCCGCCTGGCGACCCGACTGCCGAGTGGTTGCAGCACCCCGAAGGCGTCCTCTACGCCGAGGAGCTGGTGCGGCTGATCAGGCAGGCGGGCGACTTCTGCGTCGGCGTCGCCGCCTTCCCGTACAAGCACCCGCGCTCGCCGTCCATCGAGAGCGACACCGAGTTCTTCGTGCGCAAGTGCGAGGCGGGCGCCGACTACGCGATCACGCAGATGTTCTTCCGCGCGGACGACTACCTGCGGCTGCGCGACCGGGTGGCGGCCCGGGGGTGCGACACGCCGATCATCCCGTGCATCATGCCGGTGACGCAGATGAGCACGATCGCGCGCTCGGAGCAGCTGTCGGGAGCGCCGTTCCCGGCGGAGGTGGCGGCCCGCTTCGAGGAGGTCGCCGACGACCCCGCGGCGGTGCGGCGGCTGGGCATCGAGCACGGGGCCGAGCTGTGCCGGCGGCTGCTCGACGAGGGCGCGCCGGGCATCCACTTCATCACCTTCAACCGCTCCAGCGCCTCGCGCGAGGTCTTCCAACGCCTCGACGCGGTGCCCCTTTCCGCCTGAAACCCGCCTGAAAGCCTTTCGTTCTTTACGGCGGAGCACGGGCGGCGCCACCCGCCGCCCGTGGCCGGTGGCCTCCAGGAAGACGCCCGCTGACCCGCACGTGGCCGGCCGCCGCAACGGCGCAACGTGGGCCTCTTCGGGGGTTCACAAGCGTTGACCCTGGGCGGTGGGCAAGATCGCCCGACGAAGGCCCCCCAACGCCTCCCACCGACCGCACCGATTGCGCCACCCCACCGCCCCCGCGCCGCACGCATTGCGCCGCCCCCACCGCCCATCTTCCCGCCGCACGCATTGCGCCAGAGAGGGGTTGTGTGGACCTGGGCCTCACGCCGGGTGGGAGGTGCGCTGGGCGGAGTCGGACTCCGAGTGAGGGAGGCGCGCTGGGGTTGGGCGCGTCGCTTCGCGTTTCGCTGGCCGTCCTTCTGCCGCCGCGCCGTGGGACCGGGCACGAGCCCGTCGCTCGCAGCGCTGGGTCCCGCGGGCCGTCGCCTCGGAGTGCTGGCTCCACCCGGGTCGTTGCCCGCAGCATCGGGACCGTCGGTCGTCGGTTGCCGTGGGGTTCGTCGGGGTGGTGAGTGCGGTGGGAGGGAAGGGGCCCGTCACCCGCCCGCAGGGGGACCGGGCGGGTGACGGGCAGGGGACAGTAGACGGTCAGTAAAGGGGTGACTACCTTGCGTAATGGATGGTGCCCCAAGTGGTCGGCAGACAAACCCAATGGTCACGGGTTCGTCAGGGACGTGATCCTCACGTCAAGGGCAGGGGCCGACCCATGATGGCGTAATCCTCGTAGCCGCCCGGGAAGATGAACCTCGTGAGCAGGTCAGTGAAGCCCATGCTGGCGTAGAGGTGGCGGGCGGCCGTGGGCTGGTCGTGGGTGGACAGGACGGCCGAGCGCTCGGGGCGGCCCGCGCAGAGGGTGCGGATCATGGCGCGGCCGATGCCCTTGCTCTGGAAGTCCGGGTGGACGTGGATCTCGGCCAGCTCCAGCGCGTAGCCGAGCCAGGCGGTGGCGGCCTCCTGGCCGATCCGGTCCGTCAGGGCGCGGAAGACCACGTCGTGCCACCACTGCCCGGGGGTGCCGCGGAAGCCGTAGGCGAAGCCGACGGTGAGGGGGGTGGAAAGGGACGGATCGCGCAATTCTGCGAAATAACACTGAAAATGGGGATAAGTCGCGTGATTTCGCATGATGGTTTTGCGGCCGTTGATCTGGTCCGCGGGCGGGTTCATGGCAGCCGCGTAGACGTCGATCACCGTGTCCAGCCGCTCGACGAACTCGGCCGGCCCCGCCCCGCGAAACTCGATCACCCGTCGCACACTACTCGACGTCCACCGCCGTACCGCCGGTGATCCGCACGAGCTCGTCAAACGTCGTCGGGAACACGGTCAGCGGATGCCCCCCGGCCGCCCACACCACCTCGTGCTTGCTCAGCCAGTTGTCCACCAGGGTCCGCACGGGCGCCGGATGCCCCACCGGGGCCACGCCGCCGATGGGCTGGCCGGTCGCCGCCCTCACGAACTCCGGCGTCGCCCGGCGTACCTTCCCGACCCCCGCGGTGCGGGCGATCAGCTCCACGTCCACGCGGTGCGCCCCGCTGGTCAGCACGAGCAGCGGCGCGCCGTCCGCGTCGAAGATCAGGCTGTTGGCGATGGCCCCGACCTCGCACCCGACCTGGGCCGCGGCGGTCGCCGCCGTGGGCGCCTTCTCGGGCAGGACGATGACCTCACCGTCCGCCCCCAGTTCGCGCAGGGCGGATTGAACGACGACCGCGTTGGACGGCAACTTCTCAGACATGGACACACTCTAAACAGGTTGACCGCTTCATTACCGATTCATGATGAGTGGTATAAGGTCAACTGATCGTTTGCTCATGGTATGCGAGGTGGTACTGGTGGGGGCTCGACGGCTGCCCGGAGTGGCTGCTCTCCTGACGGCAGGCGCCGTCGCACTCTCGGGCTGCGGCGCGCATGGATTGCATCGTTCGACGGCGTCCATGAGGACGGCGTCCCCGACCGCCACACATACCTCCGCGGGAGCCCGATCCGGTCCCGCCGCCATCGCCCCCGCCACGGTCACCGCGCCGCGCAAGACGCTCAGGCTCGGCGCCAAGGGCAAGTCCGTCCAGTGGCTGCAGAGGCGCCTGGCCCAGCTCGGCTACCGCCCCGGCAGGGCCGACGGCCGGTACGGGGGCGCGACGCTGGCGGCCGTGTGGGCGTTCCAGAAGGTGAACGGCATCAAGCCGACCAGCACCGTCGCCAGGCGCACGTGGGACGCCCTGGAGACCCCCAGGTCGCCGCAGGTCCTGGTCAGGAACGGCAAGCCGACCCGCGCCGAGGTCAACCTCACCAAGCAGATCATGGTCCTGTACGTGGACGGCGAGGTGAAGCTGATCACCCACGTGTCCTCCGGCAGCGGCGTCCCCTACTGCGAGACCGCCGCGTGGCAGGGCAAGCAGCAGCGGTTCTGCGGCTCGGCCACCACGCCGACGGGCGACTACGCGACGACGTGGCGCGCTCGCGGCTGGCACAAGTCGTATCTGGGGCAGCTCTACAACCCGATCTTCTTCAACGGCGGCATCGCCTTCCACGGCGCGCTGTCGGTGCCGCTGTATCCGGCTTCGCACGGATGCGTGCGCATGCCGATGAACGTGGCCGAGGTCCTGCCCGGGATGCTGGGCAAGGGCGTTCCGGTGCACGTCCGGGGCAGGTTCAAGCGGCTCTGAGACGCGCGTTCTGAGCACGCCCGCCGCGTCGCCGGCGGCATAACGCCCGCATAACCAGAAGCGGTGACGGGCCCGTTATGCCGCCTTTGCTGGACTCCCTCCTGACTTTCTTGGGGGGAGAGCATGACGACTGCGTTCATGACGCCGGCGCCCGTTCACACGACGGCGCGGCATACGGGACGGGCCCGCCTGTGGTGGCTGCTGGCGGCCGGGTGGGTCGCCCACGTCGCGTTACGGCTGTGGCTGTACCGGTATCACACGGGACCGGTGGCGAACCCGGACGAGACCGGATATCTCCTCGCCGCCCGCTGGCTGGCCGGCGGACCGGGCGCCGACCTCACCGGCTCGACCTTCTACCAGGGCGGCTATCCGCTGCTGCTGGTCCCGGTCTTCTGGCTGACCTCCGACCCCGTCCTGGCGTACCGGCTGGTGGCCGGGGTGGGATCGATGGCGGCGGCGAGCGCGTACCCGCTGGCGTACCTGCTGCTGCGGCGGCTGGGCCTGGGCGGGCGGGCGGCGCTGATCACGGCGTTCGTCGCGGCGCTGTCGCCGGCGCTGGTGGTGTTCTCCGGGCTGGCGCTGACCGACGCGATCCTGCCCGTGCTCGTCCTGGCCTGGCTGCTCGCGCTGCACGACCTGGTCGCGTACGGGTCGGCGCGGGCCGGGGCGGTGGCGGGCGCGCTGGCGGCGTTCGCGATGGCGGCCCATCTGCGGGGGACCGTGGTCCTGGCGGTCTGCGTCCTGGTCGTCGTGGTGGCGTGGGTCCGCAGAAGGGCGGTGGTGCCGGTCCGCGGCAGGGCGGTGGGTCCGGCGGATGCGGCGGGGCCGGCGAGGGCGGTGGGTCCGGTGGTCGCGGCGCTGGTGAGCGCGGCCGTGGTCGCGGTGGCGGGCAAGGCACTCAACGGGGCGCTGGGCGCCGCGCTGTATCCGGGCGGGCCCCGCGACCTGTCGGGGCTGCTGGTGTCCAGGCTCACGAGCCTCGAAGGCCAGGCGTGGGCGCTGTCGGGCGCGATCGGGCAGCTCTGGTACCTCGTCGCCGGCACCTGGGGACTCGCGGGCATCGGCCTGGCGGGCGCGGCGGCCACACTGGTACGGCGGTCCGCGCCGTACGCGCACCGCGTCCTGGCGGGCACGCTGTTGCTGACGACCCTGGGCATCGCGTACGCCTCCTCGGCCGCCCTCCCGGACGAGCACCGCGTCGGCAACTACGTCTACGGGCGCTACCTGGCCTGCGTCGCCGTGGCCTGGACGCTCGCCGGCCTGATCGTCCTGATCAAGGGTGGGCGCCTGGCCGTGGTGCGGCACGCGCTGGCCGCCGCCGGGCTGATGGCGGTGACCGGCGGGGTGGCCGCCTGGTACGCGGGGGACCGGCTGGAGCGGTACGCGTTCATCGCGTTCGACTTCCCCGAAGTGATCTTTCTCACGGGTGAGAACGACGCGCTGAACCTGGTCGAGGCCTCCGTACCCGCCCTGATCCTGCTGGCCTGCCTGACCGGGGCGGCCTTCCTGACCGCGCGCCGGGCCAGGCTGCTGCTGGTGGTGGGCGTGCTGGCGCTGATCGACATCGCGTTCACGGCCGGGCAGGCGCCCGCCCGGCCGTCGGGCGGCGTGGACTGGCTGCCCGCGCCGCCTCCCGGACGAGTGGCGGTGGACCGGCGGGTGCGGTGGAACATCTGGGTGCCGCTGTCGTACCGGGTGTCGTGGACCCGGATCGAGCTCTACAACGGCCGGCCCCCGGCGGGCGCGTGCACGGCCGTGGTCCCGTACGGGACGGCTCCGCCGGCGGGCTGGGCCGCCACGGGACGCGGCGGCGCCCAGATGGGCTGGACGACCTGGTCGAACGACGGCTGCCGCTGAGCCCTCAGGCCCGGGCGCCCGCGGCCCGCCTGACCTCAGGCCCGGGCGCTCGCGGCCCGCCTGCCCTCCGCGGCGGCCATCGCCACCCCCGCGGCCTGTGCCAGCCCGGCCGCCACCAGGACGAGTACGGTGGCCGACTGCCACCCGGGAAGGCCGCCGGCGAAGTCAGGGGTGTCGTAGAGCCCCGCCAGCGCCCTGGCGGGATTGATCAGCGCGACGAGGACCGCGAGGGCGTACGGGACGATCAGGACGCCCGACAGCACGAGCAGGGGCGTGCGGCCCCGGCCGCCCCGCCGCAGGAGCACGCCGATGACGGCGTACACCACTCCCAGGACTCCCACGACCACGGCGGTGGCCAGGACCAGCCGCCAGGCGTCCCTGCCCAGCCCCGTCATCCCGTCGGCGGCGAGCCGGCCGCCCGCCCACTCCGGGCCCGCGATCTGCGCCTTGACGGCCGCCTCGATGGCCACGTGGTTGACCCCCGCGTACGCCGCCGCCAGGACCGGCCCCAGCGCCGGCAGGACGAAATCGATCAGCCGCCTCTTGCCCGCCATCCGCCCCCCTCTCCGCTCCGGACAGCTTCTCAGAAAGCGGGCATCCGGAGCTATCCGAGGGAGCGCAGGCCGGCGAGCGTGATCTCGGCCGCCCGGCGCGCCGTGCTCGACATCTGCTCCGCGGACAGGTCGTGGCCGAGGTCGGCGACGATCGCCAGCTTCACCGCCCCGAACATCGCGCCCACCGCGGCGGCCGCCTCCACCGGGTCCAGCTCGGGGTAGGCCTCCCGCAGCGCCCGGGCCAGCGTGGTCTGGCTCTCGAGCAGCATCACCAGCGCCCGCGCCCGCAGCGTGGGCTCCTTGAGCACGAGCCGGATCCGCAGCTCCGCGTCCTCGAACGTGAGCTCCTCGTACGTGGTCAGCCAGGTCAGGCTCTCCTCCACGATCCGCAGGAGGACGTCGCCCGGCGACTCGCCGGGAGCCCTGTGGGCCATCGCCGCGGCGGCCAGCTCCATCTTGCGGGCGGAGTCGTAGAAGACCACGTCCTCCTTGCTCGCGAAGTAGCTGAAGAACGTGCGCGTCGACACGTCGGCCTCCGCGGCGATCTCCGCCAGTGTGGTCTCGTCGAAACCCTTCTCGTCGAACAACCGGAGCGCGGCCTCGACCAGTGCCCGGCGCGTGCGCTGCTTCTTGCGCTCCCGCAGTCCCACGCCGCCGTTATCCACCATGACGGAACTATACTGCATGCATATATGATTTTCATGCATTGAAATTTTGCAATGAATGAGGTTTTCTGGAGGTGAAGCTCGGAAAGGAGCCGAAACATGTCCGACGTGACCTTTCCCACCGACCGGCAGCGCCCGTTCGATCCGCCCGACGAAGCCACTGAGCTGCGAGAACGGGCGAACATGCACCGTATGACCTTCGCCGACGGCCACCGGGGCTGGCTGGTGACCGGCTACTCCGCCGCCCGCGCGGTGCTCGCGCACCCGCGCTTCAGCAACCGCTCAGAGCTCGCGCACCCGCCGATCGAGGGTTCTCTGCTCCGGATGAGGATGCAGAAGGACGCGAAGACGCCGCCCGGGTTCTTCCTGCGCATGGACGAGCCCGAGCACGCGCGCTTCCGCAGGCTGCTGACCGGCCAGTTCACCGTGCGCAGGATGAAGATGCTCGAACCCAGGGTCGAGGAGATCGCCAACGCCTGCCTGGACGACATGGCCGCCGCCGGCGGGCCCGTGGACCTAGTCGAGAAGTTCGCGCTGCCGATCCCGTCGCTGGTGATCTGCGAGCTGCTCGGGGTGCCGTACGAGGACCGCGGGCAGTTCCAGGAGGACACCAAGCTCCTGGTCAACCTGGAGTCCAAGGCCGAGGACGCGATGGCCGCGCTCGGCCGGATCACGGCGTTCATGTACGGGCTCGTCCAGCGCAAGCGCAAGGAGCCGGCCGACGACCTGATCAGCGGGCTCATCGAGGGCGGGGAGCTGAACGACGAGGAGCTCGCCGGGGTGTCCCTGCTGCTGCTGGTGGCCGGGCACGAGACGACCGCCAACATGCTGGGGCTCGGCACGTACGCCCTGCTCACCAGCCCCGCGCAGCTCGCCGCCATGCGCGACGACCCGTCGGTGGTGGAGAACGGGGTCGAGGAGCTGCTGCGCTACCTCACGATCATCCACCTCGGCCCGATGCGCACCGCGCTGGAGGACGTCGAGATCGAGGGCAACCTCATCAAGGCGGGCGAGTGCGTGGCGCTCCACCTGCCCACCGTCAACCGCGACTCCTCCCGCTTCCCCGACGGTGACCGGCTCGACGTCGCCAGGCCCGCGGGCGGGCACCTGACCTTCGGCCACGGCATCCACCAGTGCCTGGGGCAGCAGCTCGCCCGCATCGAGATGCGCATCGGGTACCCTGCGCTGCTGCGCCGCTTCCCAGGTCTACGCTTGGCCGTAACACCCGAGGAGGTGCCGATGCGCTCGGACATGAGCATCTATGGAGTGCACCGCCTCCCAGTCACTTGGTAGGTCACCATGGAAATCAAGGCAGATACGACGGTGTGCATCGGGGCGGGCATGTGCGCGCTGACGGTGCCGGAAGTGTTCGACCAGAGCGAGGACGAGGGCACGGTGGTGCTCCTGCAGAAGGTGCCTCCCGCGGAGCTGGAGGACGGCGTCCGTCGCGCCGTGACCCTCTGCCCGTCGGGCGCCATCTCGGTCGTCTGACGACCGTCCTTTCGTCCTCCTGAACCACCCGGCCGTCGCCGCAAGCTCTCCGCGGCGACGGCTTTTTCGCGCCTTCGGACTCATACTCGTCGAACCTGTGTTCGTGGAATCGGTTGACACCGAGGGTGATCGAAATTATGTTCGACGTAGTGACGGTGGGGCTCGCGGCTCAACGTCACCAGGACCTGGTCGCGGGCCGTTCGCTTCCCCAAGCGTTCCCCCGCGGCCAGGCTCCATGGGCGAAGGGCACGTCCTCGTCGTCGGCGGAGACGAGTGGGCGTGCCCTGGCCGGACGGGGAGTGGGGAAGCTCCACGTCCGGCCAGCCCGGTGGAAATGTCGGTGGGGTCTGCGATTGTTGGCACCACCGGCGGAGACGCCGGCGGCCGCCCACGACTCCAAGGAGGCGCGCAAGATGGCACCACGGCCTAGAGAAACGCCCGGGCCCCGGCTGTCGCCTGCGGTTCGGGCACACTTGACCGATTCTCGTTCCTGCCTGGCGGAGGCGACCGGCGCTCGCACTCCGGCATCCCGATACGTGGCCGCCCACCTGGCAGCTCTTCGGGCGGCGGCGGCGATCCTGGCCGCCCGTCCCCGTCCCATGGAAGGCCGCAGGCGCCGCCTGCGCAGCGCCTGGGAGTTGCTGCCCGAGGCCGAGCCGCGCCTGGCCGAGTGGGCCGCCTACTTCTCGGTGAGCGCCGCCAAGCGCGCCGCCGCCGAGGCGGGCATGGTCAGCCGGGTCAGCGCGGCCGACGCCGACGAGCTCCTGGCCGAGGCGGAGACGTTCGTCTCCACGGTGGAGGACCTGCTCGGCATGCCGGCCCAGCCCCAACTGCCCGTCAACGTCCCGCTGGCAGGCTGACCCTCCGACGTCCCTTCACCGGGCTGATCTCACCTTCATGGTCCGGGTGGACGTTCCCCGTCGCCGGGCTGACCGCGGCCTGGATACGCCGGGCTGATCCCAGTCCTTGGCACACCGGGCTGATCCCAGCGCCGGGCTGACCGCGGCGTCCGGGGCGCGCCGGGTTCCGAGGTCCCTGCACCGCGCTCGAACGCGGCTTTCGCGCGACTGGTCGCCGTCGATACGGCCCCGGTGGATCCCGGTGGATGTCCCTTGGCGGCCCACCGGCTCTTGCCGCGCCATAACGCGGCCGACCGCCGACGAGCTTCCGGCCGAGCCGCAGACGCGCGCCTGCGCGGCGTGCCCGCCCGACCCAGCCCCGGCGGGCGTCCCTTGACGGCTGACCTCGGCCCGTCCTGCCCCGGTGGGTGCCCCAGCAGGCGGACCTCAGCTCGGTGGGTGGTCCCTCCGCGAGTGGACCTCAGCTCGGTGGGTGGTCCCTCCGCGAGTGGACCTCAGTCCGGCGGGTGGTCTGCCGCGAGTGGACCTCAGTTCGCCCGTCCGCCCCTTTGGCGGGCCGGCCTCGGTTCGCCCCGCCCTGGCGTGCGTGCTGGAGCGGGGCTTCCGTGCGGCTGAGCGCCGATGTGACGGCCCTATGGCCGGGACGTACGTCGGCGCACACCACCGATCCCGCTCGCTCGGTGGTGCTCCAACGTGGACCCCCACACGCCAGTAAGCGCTTTCCGGGACGGCCGCCCTGTGCGGGGGCGGAATGTGTCCACGGTGGCGCGAAACCAGGCTCCATGCCGCTCGGAAAGCGCGGCGGGCCAGGGAAGGGCGCTCGATGCCGGGTGGCTCGCCGGCCGCGTGGCGGTGGCGAGCCCTCAGGCGCGCGAGGCGGCCTCAGAGCGGGGTGAGACGGCCTCGGAGGGAGGGGGCGACCTCAGGGGAGAGGGACGGCCTCAGAACGACTCGACGGCGCGGCGGGCCTCGGCGTCGAGAACGCCCCAGCTGATCAGCTCCTCGGTCAGCTCGCTGGGCGACTTGTCGTAGATCACGGCAAGCGAGCGCAGGTCCTCCTGGCGGATCGACAGCACCTTGCCGTTGTAGTCACCGCGCTGGCTCTGGATGGTGGCGGCGTAGCGGGCGAGTGCCCCCGCCTTCTCCTTCGGCAGCGTGGCCAGGCGCTCCAGGTCGATCACAAGCTTGGGTGTCGGTCCGAGCGGGCTGGGCGCGGCTCCGCCCGGCAGCAGCTCGGATACGGGCACCCCGTAGAAGTCGGCAAGCTCGGCAAGCTTCTGTACGGTCACCGCACGGTCGCCACGCTCGTACGAGCCCACGACCACGGCTTTCCACCTGCCACGCGACTTTTCCTCGACTCCATGCAGGGACAGGCCCTGCTGGGTGCGTATGGCGCGGAGTCGTGCACCCAGCGACTTTGCGTACTCAGACGGCATTGTGTGGCCCCCGGTCTTGTATGTATCGCTCTCAGTAGATTGTGCTCCCTTGCGGCGTATGCCCTAGCCACCGGGGGGTCTGGTGCCAAGCCCGGCACCATCGGTAGCCATGGCCCCAGGTTTACCCCAGAACGCCGCGAGGTGTGGTTACGCACAGTGACGGTAAAGGGGCGGACGCCTGAGGTCAAGCTGATTGGAAAAAAGATGCCGAATCCGATCCGGTAGGGATCGCCGCAATCGCCCCTCATGTCCCAGTGGTAACGCTACTTCGTCAGAGTTTGACGAGAAATTTCCCCGCCCTAGGTCTGCCGCGTGAGAATCATGACAGGGCAGGTCGCGGCCCGTACGATCTTGATCGAGGTGTCTCCGAGGAAGACCCGCCTGAGTGGCCCGGTGGCGCTGGAAGCGCATATGATCATCTCGCCGGGGAGCCACGAGGTCGCACCGAGTGCCTGCGCGACGTTGCGGCCCTCCAGCACCTCCACCTCCACGCGTGGCCGTCCGTGGGCCGCCGCCCGCAGGTTGGAGGCCGCCTCGTCGCGCAGGCGGACGAGCATCTCCTCCTCGATCCTGGCGCGCCTGCCGTTGCTGATCACCAGCGTGACCAGCCGCATGGGCACGTCCAGCGACGCGGCCACCGCCGCCGCGTCCTTGACCGCCGCGTCGCAGCCGGGGCTGCGCCGGTAGGCGACGGTGAGGCGTTCGAAGGCGGCGGGGGGCTTGTCGCCGTAGCCGCGCGGGGCGAGCAGCACGGGAACGGAGGACGAGTGCAGGAGCTGGTCGGCGGTGCTGCCGACGGTGATGCGGCCCTTGCCGCCGCCGGAGGCCGAGCCGATCACCACGACGTCGGCGCCGCGCCTGCGCGCCAGCTCCACCAGCCCGCGCCCGCTGCCCTTGTGGGTGTGGACCACGTAGTCGGCGTCGTCGCCGGCCAGCTCGCGCGCCTGCCAGAGGGTCGCGTCGGCCTGCTCCATCAGGTACGCGCGCCACGCGCTCTCCTCGGCCCTGGCCGGTCCGGGCGCGGACCACGCGGGCGGCTGCACGTAGGCCACCGTCAGATGCCCGTGCACCTGTTCCTTGACCAGCGCGCCCAGCGCCAGCCCGTCCCTGCCCCTGGGCTCCGGGATGCAGCCGGCCAGCACGTTCTTGAGCTTCATTCAGCTCACCTCGGCATTCAGCCGCGAATGGCCGTAGCCGTACAGGAAGTAGCAGATCAGCCCCACCAGCATCCACAGCCCGAACGCCACCCAGGTGGCCCCGGCCAGGCCCGCCATCACGATGAGGCAGAAGACGGCGCCGAGCACCGGCGTGGCGGGGAACAGCGGCGTGCGGAAGGTACGCGGCAGCTCGGGGCTGCGGTAGCGCAGGACGAGCACGCCGACGTTCACGATGGCGAAGGCGAACAGGGTGCCGATGCTGGTCGCCTCGGCGAGCTGGCCGAGCGGCACCAGGCCGGCCAGCACGGAGATGAACGCGGCGACGATGAGGGTGTTCGCGACGGGGACCTGGTGGCGCATGTCGACCCGCTGGAAGACGCGCGGGATCAGCCCGTCGCGGGACATGGCGAACAGGATGCGGGTCTGGCCGAAGATGACGGTGAGCACGACGCTGGCGATGGCGATGACCGCCCCGAACGAGACGATGAGGCCCGGCCAGGTGGCGCCGACGGCCAGGTCGGCGATGTAGGACAGGCTCGCCTCGGTGTGCTTGGCGTCGAACTGCGTCCACGGCATCGCGCCGATGGCGGCCATCGCGACGAGCACGTAGATGGCCGTCACGATGACCAGTGACAGGAGGATCGCCAGGGGCAGGTCGCGCTTGGGGTTCTTGGCCTCCTCGCCCGCGGTGGAGGCGGCGTCGAAGCCGATGTAGGAGAAGAACACCTGCGAGGCCGCCGCGGTGATGCCGGCCACCCCCAGGGGTGCGAAGGGCGTGAAGTTCTTGGCCTGGAAGGCGGTGAACGCCACCACGCAGAAGAAGAGCAGCACCACGACCTTGATCATCACGAAGATCGCGTTCGCCGTGGCGCTCTCCGAGGCGCCGTACAGCAGCAGCCACGTGGCGAGCAGGACGATGACGATCGCGGTGACGTTGATCACGCCGCCGTCCTGGCCGGGGGAGCGGGTGATCGCCGCGGGCAGCGTGAAGCCGAACAGGGAGCGCAGGAACGAGTTGAGGTATTCGCCCCAGCCCACGGCCACCGCCGCCACGGACACGGCGTACTCCAGCATGAGGCACCAGCCGCAGATCCACGCCACGAGCTCGCCCAGCGTCGCGTACGCGTAGGAATAGGACGAGCCGGACACCGGGATCGTCCCGGCCAGCTCGGCGTACGACAGCGCCGAGAACAGCGCCGTGATCGCCGCCAGCACGAACGACACCACCACCGCCGGCCCCGCCTTGGGCACCGCCTGCCCCAGGATGACGAAGATGCCGGTGCCGAGCGTGGCGCCCACGCTGAACAGCGTCAGCTGCCAGAGCGACATGGTGCGCCGCAGCTCGCCCCCCTCGCCGTGACCGCCCTCCGCGATGATGCGCTCCGTGGGCTTGGTGCGGAAGAGCCGTTGGGCCAGTGTCACGGGACACCCCCTACAGCGTGCTCGTCAGCGGCCACCTGCCGTTGGGTGTCACGATCGTTCCCGCTGCGCCGTCGAGTATGCGCTCGGCCTCGTCGAGTTTTCCGATCGCGGCCATGTCGCCGGTCGTCTCCACGAACCGGCACACCGCCTCCACCTTCGGCCCCATCGACCCCGCGGGGAACTCCAGGGCGCGCAGCTCGTGCGGCGTGGTGTGGGCGATCTCCGTCTGGTGCGGCGTGCCGAAGCCCCGCATGACGCGCGGCACGTCGGTGAGGATGAGGAACGCGTCGCACTCCAGGGCCTCGGCCAGCATCGAGGCGGTGAGGTCCTTGTCGATGACCGCCTCCACGCCGGTGAGCCGGCCGCGCTCGTCGCGGACGACCGGGATGCCGCCCCCGCCCGCGCACACCACGATGACGCCCTCGCGGATCATCTGGTGGATCAGCCGGGTCTCGACGATGCGGCGCGGGGTCGGCGACGGCACGACGCGCCGCCAGTGGTCGCCGTCCCGCCGGACCGTCCAGCCGTACTCGGCGGCCAGCTTCTCGGCCTCCTCACGCTCGTAGACCTGGCCGACGAACTTGGTCGGGTGCTCGAACGCGGGGTCGACGGCCGTCACCAGAGTCTGCGTGACCATGGCCAGGACCTGCCGGCCGGGCAGGGCGTTCTGCAGGGCCTGCTGCATCCAGTAGCCGATCATGCCCTGCGTCTGCGCGCCGAGCGTGTCGAACGGGTACGGCCTGGTCAGGTTGGGGTCCGCGGCGCTCTCCAGGGCCAGCAGGCCGACCTGCGGGCCGTTCCCGTGGGTGATGACCAGCTCGTGCCGGTCGGCGAGCCGGGCGAGCGTCTTGACAGCCGCGCGGACGTTGGCCCGCTGGACGTCCGCGTCCGGCGCCTGGCCGCGCCTGAGCACCGCGTTGCCGCCCAGAGCGACGATGACCCGCATCCGGCCCCTCCTCAGACTCCGTCGCGTTCGAGCGGGCAGCTCATGCAGCGCGGGCCGCCGCGCCCCCGGCCGAGCTCGCTGCCCCTGATCGTGATGACCTCGATGCCGTTGTCGCGCAGGTAGGCGTTGGTGGTGGTGTTGCGCTCGTAGGCGACGACCACGCCGGGCTCCAGCGCCAGCCCGTTGCAGCCGTCGTCCCACTGCTCCCGTTCGGCCGCGTGGAGGTCCTGCGTGGGCGTCAGGACCGTGATGGCGGGCAGGTCGATGGCGTGGGCGATGGCCCGGTGCATGTCCTGCGGCGGGTGGTCGGTGACCTTGAGCTCCTTGCGCGTCTCGCCGGGCTCGATGGTGTACGCGGGCAGCATCCCGAGACCCGCGTACTGGGTGAACACGCCCACGTCCAGCATCGTCATCACGGTGTCGAGGTGCATGAACGCCCGCGCCTTCGGCATGTCGAGCGCCACGATCCTCCGCGCGGAGCCGGCCGCGAACAGCCGCTGCGCCAGCATCTCCACCGCCTGCGGCTGGGTGCGCTCG
Source organism: Nonomuraea sp. NPDC004186 (assembly GCF_053603495.1). Classification (NCBI taxonomy): domain Bacteria; kingdom Bacillati; phylum Actinomycetota; class Actinomycetes; order Streptosporangiales; family Streptosporangiaceae; genus Nonomuraea; species Nonomuraea sp. NPDC004186. Next base: position 62,005 of record NZ_JBSGFQ010000045.1, read on the forward strand.
CTCATGCCGATCAGCACCGCGCCCCTGCCGAGGACCAGCACGTCGCCGCCCTCGATGGTCGCCGGCGCGACCGGCTGGCCCGGCATCCAGCAGTGGAAGCCCCCCTGCCCGGGCCGGTTGAAGCCGTCGGCGAACGTCGGGTGGTACATGTAGACGGCCTCCATGTTGACCGTCTCGCGCATGCGGGCCTTCTTCTTCATCGCGTTGATCGACACGCCGTCGTAGATCCAGCAGGACGTGTCGCGGGTGAAGAGGTGGTTGGGCAGCGGCGGCAGGATGAAGTCGTCGTCGCGCATGGTGTGGAAGGTCACGGAGCCGGGGCCGCAGCCCTTCTCGAGCAGCTCGCCCTTGGTGATGCCGCCGGTCAGGTAGACCTGCAGCGTCGCGGAGTCCATGCCGTCGAGGATGTTGCGGACGTCGTCGGTGGCGCCGGGGCCGAGCCAGCGCTCGTCGATGACGGCGTCGAGGATGTGCTTGCGCGCCTCGGGGATGTCGACGGTCTCCCTGAGCAGGTCGGCCAGCAGGTGGACCGTGATGCCGCGGCCGGTCAGCACCCGCTGGAACTCCTCGTGCTCCTCCATCGCGCGCTGGACCCACAGCACGTCGTCGAAGAGGAACGCGTCCTTGTTGGACGGGGTCAGCCGTCTGAGCGCCCGGTCCGGCCCGTGAACGAGCACCTGGCGCAGGCGTCCGACCTCGGAATCGACGTGAAAGGCCATCTTCGCAGCATCCCCTCCTGGCGGCTTCCCCGGGCAGTATCAGCGTCTCCCCGAGGAAGCCGGTACGCCATCCGTACCCCGATGAAGCTTCGTGACGCCACGGGAGCCCACTCGCGTTGTTCCTGGTAGCCCCTGGTACTGTGTGTGCCGACCAGCACCCTTTTAAGACCCGTCCCGTGAGGCGGGAAAGGTGGTGAGATTCGCCATGTCCGATTCCAGGGCTGTCCTCGAGGCCCCCGACATCCATCGGGCGCTTACCCGTATAGCGCACGAGATCCTCGAGCGCACCAAGGGCGCCGACGACGTCGTGCTCCTCGGCATCCCGACCCGCGGCGCCACGCTTGCCCGCAGGCTCGGCGACCGCATCGAGCAGTTCGAAGGCGTCAAGATCCCCGTCGGCTCCATCGACATCACGATGTACCGCGACGACCTGCGGCTCAAGCCCGCCAGGCCGCTCGGCCGCACCGAGCTGCCGCCGGACGGCATCGACGGCAGGGTCGTCGTGCTCGTGGACGACGTCCTCTACTCCGGCCGCACCGTGCGCGCCGCGCTCGACGCGCTCAACGACCTCGGCCGGCCCACCGCGGTGCAGCTGGCCACGCTGGTCGACCGCGGCCACCGCGAGCTGCCCATCCGCGCCGACTACGTCGGCAAGAACCTCCCGACGGCCAAGAGCGAGAAGGTCAAGGTCTACCTGCAGGAGATCGACGGCCGCGACGCCGTGCTCCTCATGAAGGGGGACGCCAAGTGAACCGCCACCTGATCTCCGCGGGCGACCTCACCAAGGACGACGCGCTCCTCATCCTCGACACCGCCGAGGAGCTGGCGAGGGTCTCGGAACGTTCCATCAAGAAGCTGCCCACGCTGCGCGGGCGCACCGTGGTCAACCTGTTCTTCGAGGACTCCACCCGCACGCGCATCTCGTTCGAGGCGGCGGCCAAGCGGCTGTCCGCCGACGTGATCAACTTCTCGGCCAAGGGGTCGAGCGTCTCCAAGGGCGAGTCGCTCAAGGACACCGCGCTCACCCTCGAGGCCATGGGCGCCGACGCGGTCGTCATCCGCCACGGCGCCTCCGGCGCGCCGCACCGCCTGGCCAACTGGGTGCGCGGCAGCGTCGTCAACGCCGGCGACGGCACCCACGAGCATCCCACGCAGGCGCTGCTCGACGCCTTCTCGATGCGCCGCCGTCTGGGCAGCCTCGAAGGGCGCAAGGTCACGATCGTCGGCGACGTGCTGCACAGCCGGGTCGCCCGCTCCAACGTGCTGCTGCTCGACACGCTCGGCGCCGACGTCACGCTGGTGGCGCCGCCGACGCTGCTGCCCGTCTCCGTCGGCTCCTGGCCGTGCGAGGTCTCCTACGACCTGGACGCGGTGCTGCCGAAGTCGGACGTGGTGATGATGCTGCGGGTGCAGAAGGAGCGGATGAACGCCGCCTACTTCCCCAGCGAGCGGGAGTACTCACGCCGGTACGGCCTGGACCGGGACCGGTTCGCCAAGATGCCCGAGGACGCCATCGTGATGCACCCCGGGCCGATGAACCGGGGCATGGAGATCGCCGCGGAGGTGGCCGACTCGGCGCGCTCCACGATCGTGGAGCAGGTCGCCAACGGTGTGACCATTCGCATGGCGGTGCTGTACCTGCTGCTTGGGGGAGAGAGCGCGTGATTATTCGCAATGTCAGGATTCTGGGTGGGGAGCCCGTCGACATCCGCGTCGCCGACGGGATGATCGCCGAGATCGGGCCGGGCCTGGAGGGGCCCGAGACCGTCGACGGCGGCGGCGCGATCGCGCTGCCCGGCCTCGTGGACCTGCACACCCACCTGCGCGAGCCCGGCCGCGAGGACGCCGAGACCGTGCAGACCGGCACCCAGTCGGCCGCCCGGGGCGGCTACACCGCCGTGCACGCCATGGCCAACACCTCGCCGGTCGCCGACACCGCGGGGGTCGTCGAGCAGGTGTGGCGGCTCGGGCGCGAGTTCGCGCACTGCGACGTGCACCCCGTCGGCGCCGTCACCGTCGGCCTGGAGGGCAAGCAGCTCGCCGAGCTGGGCGCGATGGCCGACTCGGCCGCCCGCGTGCGGGTCTTCTCCGACGACGGCAAGTGCGTGGACGACGCCGTGCTGATGCGCCGCGCCCTGGAGTACGTCAAGGCGTTCGACGGCGTCATCGCCCAGCACGCCCAGGAGCCCAGGCTCACCTCCGGGGCCCAGATGAACGAGGGTGTGATCTCCGGCAGGCTCGGCCTGACCGGCTGGCCCGCGGTCGCCGAAGAGGCGATCATCGCCCGCGACTGCCTCCTGGCCGCCCACGTCGGCTCCAGGCTGCACATCTGCCACGTCTCCACGGCCGGCTCGGTCGAGATCATCCGCTGGGCCAAGTCCAAGGGCTGGAACGTCACCTGTGAGGTCACCCCGCACCACCTCCTGCTCACCGACGACCTGGTCGAGGAGTCCCCGGTGGGCGCGTACAACCCGATCTACAAGGTCAACCCGCCGCTGCGCACCCGCGCGGACGTCGAGGCGCTGCGGGCCGCGCTGGCCGACGGCACGATCGACATCGTCGCCACCGACCACGCCCCCCACCCGGTCGAGGACAAGGAGACCGAGTGGTCGGCCGCGGCCATGGGCATGGTGGGCCTGGAGACGGCGCTCAGCGTGGTCCAGGAGGCCATGGTCGAGACCGGGCTGCTCGACTGGGCGGGCGTCGCCCAGCGCATGTCCGTCGTCCCGGCCCGCATCGGCCGGCTCGGCGGCCAGGGGCAGCCGCTGGAAGTGGGCGCCCCGGCCAACATCACGCTGTACGACCCGTCCGTGCGCACCGAGGTGGATCCGTCCGCATTCGCGTCGAAGAGCAGGAACACCCCGTACGAGGGGATGACGCTGCCCGGCCGGGTGGTGGCCACGTTCCTGCGCGGCAGGGCGACCGTTCTCGAAGGGAAGCTGGTTTGAACACATCGGTGCTCGTCCTGGAAGACGGCCGCGTCTTCCAGGGACGTCCGTACGGCGCCGAGGGCGAGACGTTCGGCGAGATGGTCTTCAACACCGGCATGACCGGCTACCAGGAGACCCTCACGGACCCGTCCTACCATCGGCAGATCGTCGCCATGACGGCGCCCCACATCGGCAACACCGGCGTCAACGACGAGGACCCCGAGTCCGGGCGCGTCTGGGTCGCCGGCTACGTCGTGCGCGAGCCGTCCAGGGTCGTCTCCAACTGGCGGGCCAACCGCTCGCTCGACGACTACCTCAAGGAGCAGGGCGTCGTCGGGATCGCCATCTCCGGCACCCGCGCGCTCACCCGCCACCTGCGCGAGCGCGGCGCCATGCGCGCCGGCATCTTCACCGCGCCCACCGTGCCGGTCGAGGAGCTGGTCGAGCGCGTGCGGCAGTCGCCCCGCATGGAGGGCGCCGACCTGGCCGCCGAGGTGGCCACCGCCGAGCCGTACGTCGTGCCGGCGATCGGCGAGAAGAGGTTCACGGTCGCGGCCGTCGACCTCGGCATCAAGGGCATGACGCCGCACCGGATGGCCGAGCGCGGCTGCGAGGTGCACGTGCTGCCCGCGACGGCCACGTACGAGCAGATCATGGCGGTCGAGCCGGACGGGGTCTTCTTCTCCAACGGGCCCGGCGACCCCGCCACGGCGGACGTGAGCGCGCTGCGGGGGGTCCTGGAGGCCAGGGTCCCGTTCTTCGGGATCTGCTTCGGCAACCAGCTCTTCGGGCGGGCCCTGGGCCTTTCCACCTACAAGCTGCGTTACGGGCACCGGGGCGTCAACCAGCCCGTCCAGGACGTGCGCACCGGCAAGGTCGAGATCTCGGCGCACAACCACGGGTTCGCCGTGCGGGCGCCGCTCGACGCGCCGTTCGAGACCCCGTACGGTCAGGCCGAGGTCAGCCACGTCAACCTCAACGACCGCTGCGTGGAGGGGCTGCGCCTGCTCGACGGGCGGGCCTTCAGCGTCCAGTACCACCCGGAGGCCGCCGCGGGCCCCCACGACGCCGCCTACCTTTTCGACGAGTTCTGTGAGGTCATGAGCCGTGCCCAAGCGTGAGGACATCAGGTCCGTCCTGGTGATCGGCTCGGGGCCGATCGTGATCGGCCAGGCGTGCGAGTTCGACTACTCCGGCACCCAGGCGTGCCGCGTGCTGCGGGCCGAGGGGTTCCGCGTCGTCCTGGTCAACAGCAACCCGGCGACGATCATGACGGACCCCGAGTTCGCCGACGCCACGTACGTCGAGCCGATCACCCCCGAGTTCGTCGAGAAGATCATCGCCAAGGAGCGGCCCGACGCGCTGCTGCCGACCCTGGGCGGGCAGACCGCGCTCAACACCGCGGTCGCGCTGCACGAGTCGGGCGTGCTGGAGAAGTACGGCGTCGAGCTGATCGGCGCCGACTTCGACGCGATCCAGGCGGGGGAGAACCGCGAGCGGTTCAAGGAGATCGTCGCCAAGGTCGCCCGCGAGCGCGGGCTCAACGCCGAGTCGGCCAGGTCGGCCATCTGCCACACGATGGAGGAGTGCCTGGCCGCCGCGGGCGAGCTGGGCTACCCGGTCGTGGTCAGGCCGTCGTTCACCATGGGCGGGGCCGGCTCCGGCTTCGCCTACGACGAGACCGACCTGCGCCGCATCGGCGGCGCCGGGCTCGACGCCTCTCCGACCACCGAGGTGCTCCTGGAGGAGTCGATCCTCGGCTGGAAGGAGTACGAGCTGGAGGTCATGCGCGACAAGCACGACAACGTCGTCATCGTCTGCTCCATCGAGAACATCGACCCGATGGGCGTCCACACCGGCGACAGCGTCACCGTCGCGCCCGCGCTGACCCTGACCGACCGCGAATACCAGAACATGCGCGACGTCGCCATCGCCGTCATCCGCGAGGTCGGCGTCGACACCGGCGGCTGCAACATCCAGTTCGCGGTCGACCCGCGCACCGGCCGCATGATCGTCATCGAGATGAACCCGCGCGTGTCCCGATCGAGCGCCCTGGCCTCCAAGGCCACCGGGTTCCCGATCGCGAAGATCGCGGCCAAGCTCGCCATCGGCTACACCCTTGACGAGATCCCCAACGACATCACCAAGGAGACCCCGGCCTCCTTCGAGCCGACGCTCGACTACATCGTGGTGAAGGTGCCGAGGTTCGCGTTCGAGAAGTTCAAGGGCGCCGACCAGACGCTCACCACGCACATGAAGTCCGTGGGCGAGGCCATGGCCATCGGCCGCTCCTTCCCCGAGGCGCTGCAGAAGGCTCTGCGGTCGCTGGAGAAGAAGGAGTCCGCCTTCACCTGGGCGGGCGAGAGCGGCGACAAGGCCGAGCTGCTCGAGCGCTGCCGCACCCCGCACGACGGGCGGCTGCGCACGATGCAGCAGGCCATCAGGGCGGGCGCCACGCCCGAGGAGGTGTTCGAGGCGACCAGCGTCGACCCGTGGTTCGTTGACCAGCTCTTCCTGCTCCACGAGGAGGCCGGGGAGGTCGCCGCCGCCGCCGAGCTGACCTCCGAGGTGCTCGAGCGGGCCAAGCGGCACGGGTTCAGCGACGCGCAGATCGGCGAGATCCGCGGCATCGACGAGGCCCGGGTCCGCGACCTGCGCCACGCGCTGGGGCTGCGCCCGGTCTACAACACCGTCGACACCTGCGCCGCCGAGTTCGCCGCGAAGACGCCGTACCTCTACTCCACCTATGACGAGGAGAACGAGGTCCCCTACGGCGAGCGCGAGAAGGTCATCATCCTCGGCTCCGGGCCCAACCGCATCGGGCAGGGCATCGAGTTCGACTACGCGTGCGTGCACGCCTCGTTCGAGCTGTCCAGGGCCGGGTTCGAGACCGTCATGGTCAACTGCAACCCGGAGACCGTCTCGACCGACTACGACACCTCCGACCGGCTCTACTTCGAGCCGCTCACCCTGGAGGACGTGCTGGAGGTCGTCCACGCCGAGCAGCAGACAGGCCCGGTCGCGGGCGTGATCGTGCAGCTCGGCGGCCAGACGCCGCTGGGGCTGGCGCAGGCGCTCAAGGACGCGGGCGTGCCCGTGGTCGGCACCTCGCCGGAGTCGATCCACCTGGCCGAGGAGCGCGGCGCGTTCGGGCGGGTGCTGGCCGAGGCGGGGCTGCCCGCGCCCAAGCACGGCACCGCGCTCACCGTCGCCGAGGCCCGGGAGATCGCCGAGGAGATCGGCTACCCCGTGCTCGTCCGGCCGTCCTACGTGCTCGGCGGCGCCGGCATGGCCATCGTGTACGACGACGAGACGCTGACGACGTACATGGCGGCCCAGGAGGGCGGCCACCCGGTGCTGGTGGACAAGTTCCTGGACGAGGCCATCGAGATCGACGTCGACGCCCTCTACGACGGCTCGGAGCTCTATCTCGGCGGTGTCATGGAGCACATCGAGGAGGCCGGGATCCACTCCGGCGACTCGGCGTGCGCGCTGCCGCCCATCACGCTCGGCAGCCACGACATCAAGCGCATCCGCGCCGCCACCGAGGCCATCGCCGCCGGGGTGGGCGTGCGCGGCCTGCTGAACGTCCAGTACGCGATGTCGGCCGGCGTCCTCTACGTCCTGGAGGCCAACCCGCGGGCCAGCCGCACCGTGCCGTTCGTGTCCAAGGCCACGGCGGCGCCGCTGGCCAAGGCGGCGGCCCGGGTGATGCTCGGCGCGTCGATCGCCTCGCTGCGCGAGGAGGGCATGCTGCCCGCGACCGGCGACGGCGGGACGCTGCCGCTGGACGCGTCGATCGCGGTCAAGGAGGCGGTGCTGCCGTTCAACCGCTTCCGGGGCGTGGACATCGTGCTGGGGCCCGAGATGCGCTCCACGGGCGAGGTCATGGGCATCGACGAGTTCTTCGGGATCGCGTACGCCAAGTCCCAGGCGGGCGCCTATGGCGAGCTGCCGACCAAGGGACGCGCGTTCGTGTCGGTGGCCAACCGGGACAAGCGTGCCATGATCTTCCCTGTGAAGGCGCTCGCGGATCTCGGATTCGAGATCCTGGCCACCGAGGGGACCGCCGAGGTGCTGCGCCGCAACGGCGTCCATGCCAAGATCGTGCGCAAGCAGAGCGAGGGTCCTGGTCCCGGAGGTGAGCGCACGAGCGTGCAGGCCATTCTCGACGGCGAGGTCGACCTGATCGTCAACACGCCGTTCGGCAGCCCCGGGCAGTCGGGGCCGCGCCTCGACGGCTACGAGATCCGCACCGCCGCGGTGCTGCGCGGCATCCCGTGCATCACCACGGTCTCAGGGCTTGCCGCGGCGGCGGCGGGCATCCAGGCGATCGTGCGCGGCGATGTCGGCGTACGGTCGCTCCAGGAGCACGCACAGGCACTCCGGGGCTGACCCCGCACGGGAGGTGAAGACGACTGGCCGGCACTCCGGTGCAGGTGACGGGCACGGTGCTGACCACGCGCCGGGTCGACGCCTACCATGCGCTGACGGTGGTGGCGCCCGGCATAGCCGAGCGCTACCGCCCCGGTCACTTCGTCTCCGTCGCGGTCGGCGGGGGCCAGACGTCGATGGTGACGCGCCGCGCGCTGTCCATCCATGACGTCAAGTCCGACTACGGCGGCACGGTCGAGCTGGTCTTCACCGCCCGTGGCCCCGGCACGGCCTGGCTGGCCGAGCGGCGCGCCCGCGACACGCTCGACCTGGTCGGGCCGCTCGGCCGGCCCTTTCCGCTGCCGCGCGACCCGGTGCACTGCGTGCTGGTCGGCGCCGAGTACGGCTCCGCGTTGCTGTTCCCGCTGGCCGACGCGCTGCTGGCGCGGGGCTGCCGGGTCGACTTCGTGCTGGGCGGGGCCGGGGCCGAGCGGGTGTTCGGTGCCATGCGGGCCCGCCGCATCGCCGAGACCACCACGCTGACCACCGAGGACGGCTCGCTCGGGCTTCGCGGCAAGGTCACCGACGCGCTACCCTCGGTGATCGCCGACACGCGGGCCGACGCGGTCTACGCCTGCGCTCCGATGGAGACGCTGCGGGCCGTGACGGCGGTGTCGATGGAGTTCGACATCCCGGTGCAGGTGGCCGTCGAGGAGTCGATGGCCTGCGGCATCGGGGTGTGCATGACGTGCGTGCTGCCCGTCATCGGGGATGACGGAGTGACCAGGATGGTGCGGGCATGCGCGGAAGGACCGGTGTTCCGGGGGGAGCGGGTGCGCTTCGAGGACGTGGGAACGATCCCGTTCGACGCGCTCGGCGCCCCCGGAGGCGGTGCACGACATGTCAGTTGATATGCGGACATTTCTGGCGCATGTGGAGCTCGCGAACCCGATCACCACGGCCGCCGGATGCGCCGCGTCCGGGCGGGAGCTGGCCCAGTTCTTCGACCTGCACCGGCTCGGGGCGCTGACCACCCGCTCGATCACCATGGCCCCGCGCGCCGGGCGGCCCACGCCGCGCATGGCCGAGACGCCCTCGGGCATGCTCAACGCGGTCGGCCTGCAGGGGCCGGGCATCGACGCGTTCCTGGAGCGCGAGCTGCCCTGGCTCGCGCAGCGGGGCATCAAGACCATCGTCTCGATCGGCGGCGGCACCGTCGCCGAATACTCCGAGCTGGCCCGCAGGCTCGCCGACGCGCCCGGGGTCACCGCTCTCGAGGTCAATCTCTCCTGCCCGAACATGGAGGACCGCGGCCGCGTCTTCGCCCGCGAGGGCAGCGCCGCGGCCGAGGTGATCGCCTCGGTCCGCTCGATCATGCGCTACGACGTGCCGGTCGTGGCCAAGCTGGCCCCCGACGTGGCCGACATCGTGTCGGTCGCGCGGGCCTGCGTGGACGCGGGGGCCGACGCGCTGTCCATGATCAACAACCCGCTGGGCATGGCCATCGACACCGAGGCGCTGCGGCCCTCGCTCGCCGCCGTGACCGGAGGGCTGTCGGGGCCCGCGATCCTGCCGCTCGCCGTGCGGTGCGTGTGGCAGGTCCACGCCGCCCTGCCCGGGGTGCCCCTCATCGGCATCGGTGGCGTGATGAGCGGCAGGGACGCCTTCCAGCTGGTCCTGGCGGGCGCCTGTGTGGTCGGAGTGGGCACGGCGCTGTTCCACGACCCCTACGCCTGCCTGCGCATCGAACGCGAGCTTGAGGACCTTCTCAGGGCCCGCGGCTTCCAGCGCCTGGCCGACGCCGTCGGCCTCGCCCACCGCCCGCCGGGGAGCGCCCCCCGCCACCTGCTCGTCGACTCCGAAGAGAGCACACCATGATCATCAGCTGCCGTATCGAGGAGAGCCCGTCTTGAGTCCCGCCCCGCTCCTGACTCCCGCGCCCATCGCCGTCGCCCTGGACGCCCCGGACCTGGAGACCGCCGCCCAGTGGGCGGCCCTGGTGACGCCGCACGTCAGCACGGTCAAGGTGGGCCTGGAGCTCTACCTCCGCTACGGCCCCGACGTGATCGCCTCGGTGCGGGGGGCCAGCGGCGTGCAGGTGTTCCTCGACCTCAAGCTCCACGACATCCCCAACACCGTCGCCGGCGCCTCCCGCGCCGTCTCCCGGCTGCGCCCGGCCATCCTCACCGTGCACGCCGCCGGGGGCCCCGCCATGATCCGCGCCGCCGTGGAGGCCGCCGACCCGCAGACCCAGATCGCCGCGGTGACGATCCTCACCTCGCTGTCGGAGGCCGACCTGGCGCGCATCGGGCTCGTGGGGCCCGCCGACGACGCCGTGCGCCGCCTGGCCGCCCTGTCGGTGGAGTCGGGCGCCAAGGGGCTGGTGTGCTCGCCCAACGAGGTGTCCGCGGTGCGGGCGGAGGTGGGGGAGGGGATCACGCTCATCACGCCGGGGGTGCGGCCCGCGGGGGCCGACACGCAGGACCAGGCGCGGGTCGCCACGCCCGAACAGGCCCTCGCCGACGGCGCCGACCTCCTCGTCATCGGCCGCCCCATCACCGCCTCCCCCGACCCGGGCGCAGCCGCCGCCGCCATAGCCTCTTCTCTCCGCCGCGCCTCTTAACCCACTCTTTGCAGCTTCACCCTGGGTGGTGCGCCGTTCAAGCCATCCATCCTTTACGGCTCCGCACGGTGGGCCGCACGCGCCGACGTGGGTTGCCGTCCGTCATGGCCGGTCGTGAAGGCTCACGGGCCGGTCGCCGTGACGACGCGCACTCTTGACCGGCTCCGTGGCGAGTCGCCGGCCCATCGCGCCCGCACCCTCGGCCAGTCGGCCCCCTCAGCCGGCCGGCGCCTGCCGTTCCGCCCATCGGAGCACTCGCCCCGACCGGGTGGGCGACTGGCCCCTCGGCCCAAGCCGGTAGTCGATCGCCCTTCGGGCTCACCGTCACGGTGCTCGACGTGGCGCGGTCGGGTCCGCGACGCGGGTGATTGCGTGGCGCGGTGGGTGGGTGATCCGCGGGCTCGGATCGGGGTGGTGGGTCCCTTGGCGCGGGGGGTGCCGTCCATGGGGTGGGCGGCGGGATTGTGGATCATGCCGTGCCGGGGTGCCTGGCAAGATCGTAATGCATCCGCGGGGGCCTGCGCACGCGATCTTCGGAATGGGTTTCGGCCCTGGTCTGGGCGGGATTTCGGACATCGGTGGGTGGCTGGAATGCGATCATCGTTGCGTTTCGCGACACCGTCGCGGTCCGACGCGCGAACCGGGAAGTGAGGGCGATTTGATCAGCACAATGTGATTTTACGATCACGCAGAGTGATGAAGTGGATTTTGTGAGGAGAGAAACGGCGCTTGACGTTGCTTAGGGGGCGATGACCAGCTAGTTTCCCTTCCCGTCCGAGTACATCGACAGAAATTCGAGGTGACCCGGCGTGGCTCTTCCTCCACTGACCCCTGAGCAGCGCGCCGCAGCCCTGGAGAAGGCTGCCAAGGCCCGTAAAGAGCGTGCCGAGGTCAAGAACCGGCTCAAGCATGGCGCGGTTTCTCTGGCTGAGGTGCTCAAGGATGGGCAGACCGACGACGTCATCGGCAAGATGAAGGTGTCGGCTCTGTTGGAATCGCTCCCCGGCGTCGGCAAGGTCCGCGCCAAGCAGCTCATGGAGCGGCTTGCCATCGCCGAGTCCCGCCGCGTGCGGGGTCTCGGCGCGAACCAGAGGGCCTCCCTCGAGCGCGAGTTCGGTGGCAACGAGAGCTAATCTCTGTTCCACAAGAAAGCGCAGGTTCAACGGGGGGTAGGAAAGTGACCGACAGGTCCTGGTCCGGCGAAGTCAGTGCCTACGAGGCATTCGGGCCCGGCGCGGAGGTCGGATTCTTGCCCTTGAGCGAACGGCGGCTGACGGTCCTTTCAGGGCCGTCGGGCGTCGGAAAGTCCACGGTCGTCGCCGAGCTCCGGCGGGCACACCCCGCGGTGTGGCTGTCGGTCTCGGTGACCACCAGGAGGCCCCGTCCCGGTGAGGTGAACGGGGTCCACTACTACTTCGTCGACGGCGAGGAGTTCGACCGGCTGGTGACGGCCGGGGAGCTGCTCGAGTGGGCGGAGTTCGCGGGAAACCGCTACGGCACGCCGCGCGAGCCGGTGCTGAAGAAGCTCGCCGACGGGGTCCCCACCCTGCTCGAGATCGACCTCGAAGGCGCCAGGCAGGTGCGCAGGAGCATGCCCGAGGCCCTGCTGGTGTTCCTGGCCCCGCCCACCTGGGAGGAGCTGGAGAAGCGGCTGCGTGGCCGTGGCACCGAGCCCGAGGACGTCATCGCGCGCCGCCTGGAGGCGGGGCGGGTCGAGATGGCCGCGGAGCAGGAGTTCGACTTGACACTCGTGAACACGAGCGTCCAAGACGTGTGCCGCCGGCTGATAGCCTTGATGACTGACCCTCAGGGGGTCACGACAACCACCAACCGAGAGGTCTGACAATCGTGGCAGGCACCACCCCGGCCGCGGAGGGCATCACCAACCCGCCGATCGACGCGCTGCTCGACATCGTCGACAGCAAGTACTCCCTGGTGATCATGGGCGCCAAGCGCGCCCGCCAGATCAACGCTTACTACTCCCAGCTCGGCGAGGGCCTGCTGGAGTACGTCGGCCCGCTGGTCGAGACGCACGCGCAGGAGAAGCCGCTGTCCATCGCGCTGCGCGAGGTCTCCGAGGGCCTGCTCAACGCCGAGCCCATCGAAGGCGCGGTCTGACTCCTTCGATGAAGGTCGTCCTGGGCGTCAGCGGCGGCATCGCCGCGTACAAGGCTTGCGAGCTGCTTCGCCTGTTCACCGAGTCGGGGCACGAGGTGCGGGTCGTGCCGACCCGCGAGGCGCTGAAGTTCGTGGGCGCGCCCACCTGGGCCGCCCTGTCCGGCAACCCCGTGTCCGCCGAGGTCTGGGACGACGTTCACGAGGTGCCCCACGTGCGGATCGGCAAGCAGGCCGATCTCGTCGTGGTGGCGCCCGCGACCGCCGACGTGCTCGCCAGGGCGGCCCACGGGCTGGCCGGCGACCTGCTCACCAACACGCTGCTGACGGCCACCTGCCCGGTCGTGTTCGCGCCCGCGATGCACACCGAGATGTGGCAGCACCCCGCCACCCGCGCCAACGTCGAGACGCTGCGCGAGCGGGGCGCCGTCGTGATCGACCCCGCCGTCGGGCGCCTCACCGGCGCCGACACCGGCCCCGGGCGCCTGCCCGACCCCGCGGAGATCTTCGAGGTCTGCCTGCGGGTGCTGCGCGGCCGGCCCCGCGACCTGGCCGGGCGCAAGGTCGTCGTCTCCGCCGGAGGCACGCGGGAGGCGATCGACCCGGTCCGCTACCTCGGCAACCGCTCCTCGGGGCGGCAGGGCTACGCGCTGGCGCGCACGGCGGTCGCCCGGGGGGCCGAGGTGACGCTGGTGGCGGCCAATGTCACGCTGCCCGACCCCGCCGGGGCCAAGGTCGTACGGGTGGAGTCGGCGTCCGAGCTGCGCGATGCGGTGCTCGCCGCCGCGGCCGACGCCGACGCGGTGGTCATGGCCGCCGCGGTGGCCGACTTCCGGCCCGCCACACGGCACGAGGCGAAGATCAAGAAGACGGACGGCGAGCCGGAGCCGATCTTCCTGGCCAAGAATCCCGACATCCTCGCCGAGCTCGGCACCCTCCGCCGTGAGGCCCGCGCCGCGCGAACGCGCCCCGCAGCCGCGGCCCAGCCCTTCCCGGCCGCCGCGGATCCGGATCCTGTCGTCGCAGGGCTTGAGCCGGGTGGTGTCGTGCCGCGCCGGGAGCGTGGGGCGTACCCCGAGGTGATCGTCGGGTTCGCCGCCGAGACGCACGACGTGCTCGCCAACGGTCAGGCCAAACTCGCCCGCAAGGGGTGCGACCTGCTGGTCGTCAACCAGGTGGGGGAGGGGCTGGCGTTCGGCACGCCCGACAACGCGGCCACCGTGCTGGTGGCGGGCGGCGACCCGGTCGAGGTGCCGTTCGGGCCCAAGGAGGCCCTCGCCGACGTCGTGTGGGACCTCGTGGCGGCCCGCCTTCCCTAGCGTGGCCCCGGCCCTTCCGGGATGTGCGTATCCGGTGCTCGTACCCGGCGTTGGACCGTTCGAATCGTGCAAGAGCGATTACCCGATCACCTATTGCTCCACCCCTATCGCCTGCGGATACTTGGGGCGAAGGGGGATGGAATGCCGGTGGGTTCTGCTGTCAGAGACCGTTGTAGAACATTGCTCGGCGACCAGGGGGAGATCCGCTACGTCTTTCCGGCGGTGTCGGCGGGACCCGGCGGGACGGGGAATTTCCTGATCGTGGTCACCGCTTCCTCGATATCGGTGCTGGCCACCAGGACGCTCAGGAGCGATCGGCCGGTCGCGGTGTTCGCGGAGTTCCCGCGACACACCAGGCTCGGCCCCATCCTGCCTGGACCGGTCATCGAGCTGGACTCCATGGTGTTCGAGTTCGATGAGGAGTACGCCGCGGTGGTGGCGGCCGCCGACGCGGAGATCTTCGCGCCGGAGACCCTGCCGCCCGACCCCCTGCCCGAGCTGTGACGGAAACAGGAGCGCGGACGGTTTCGCGCCCTGGCGCCGGGTGGGGCTAGACTTCGGCGAGGCCCAGGTATGCCCATGCGTCCCGGGCCTTAAATCCGTCAGCAGCCGCTGCATGAGGAGCCACTGAGTTGTCACGTCGCCTGTTCACCTCCGAGTCGGTCACCGAAGGCCACCCGGACAAGATCGCTGACCAGATCAGTGACGCGATTCTCGACGCCATGCTCAAGGACGACCCCAAGAGCCGGGTCGCGGTCGAGACGCTGATCACTACCGGCCAGGTCCATGTCGCAGGCGAGGTCACCACCGAGACCTACATCGACATCCCGGCCCTCATCCGGGAGAAGATCCTCGAGATCGGCTACGACGCCTCCCACAAGGGCTTCGACGGCGCTTCGTGCGGCGTGTCGGTGTCCATCGGCGCCCAGTCCCCCGACATCGCCCAGGGCGTCAACGACGCCTACGAGAGCCGGGTCGACCAGGCCGAGGACGAGCTGGACCGCCAGGGCGCGGGCGACCAGGGCCTCATGTTCGGCTATGCCTGCCGCGAGACCCCCGAGCTCATGCCGCTGCCGATCACCCTGGCCCACCGGCTGGCGCAGCGGCTGTCGGAGGTGCGCAAGAGCGGCACGGTGCCCTACCTCCGTCCCGACGGCAAGACGCAGGTGACGATCGAGTACGACGGCGACACGCCCGTCCGCCTCGACACCGTGGTGGTCTCCACGCAGCACGCGGCGGAGATCGACCTGAAGGAGATGCTGACGCCGGACATCAAGGAGCACGTGGTCGACCCCGTGCTGGCCGGCCTCGAGCTCGACACCGAGGGCTACCGCCTGCTGGTCAACCCGACCGGCCGCTTCGAGATCGGCGGCCCGATGGGCGACGCCGGCCTGACCGGCCGCAAGATCATCATCGACACCTACGGCGGCATGGCCCGCCACGGTGGCGGCGCCTTCTCCGGCAAGGACCCGTCCAAGGTCGACCGCTCGGCGGCCTACGCCATGCGCTGGGTGGCCAAGAACGTCGTCGCCGCCGGCCTGGCCGACCGGTGCGAGGTCCAGGTCGCGTACGCGATCGGCAAGGCGCAGCCGGTGGGTCTGTTCGTGGAGTGCTTCGGCACCGAGAAGCTGCCGGTCGAGAAGATCCAGGACGCCGTCCTCCAGGTCTTCGACCTGCGCCCGGCCGCCATCATCCGCGACCTCGACCTGCTGCGCCCGATCTACTCGGAGACCGCCGCCTACGGCCACTTCGGCCGTGAGGGCTTCTCCTGGGAGTCCACGGACCGCGCCGAGGCCCTGCGCACCGCCGCCGGCCTTTGACCCACGCCGTCCGAGCTCAAGGGGCGCCGCCTTGGTGTGCGGCGCCTCTGGGCGTGTCAGGCGCGCCCCGGAGCCGGCGCGGCTCCGGAAGGCGGCCCTCGCGGCCTTGAGGTCCGGGGACGCGCGGCGTGCTCGACGACCGGCCCACCTGGGTTGACGCGGCCTTCCGGCGCGCCCGTGACCGCTGGGGACGCGTGGCCCCGGCAACCGTTCCGCTCTCGCTCGGTCACGGCGAACGGTCTGGTAGACGTTATGCGTGACCGACTCCGACGACGCCCTTCTGCCGCTCGACGCCGTGCGGCCCCCAGCGTCGTCGAAGGACACCAAAGGGGCCCCCGCGCCCGCCCCTGAGCGCCCCGTGGCGAGGGTTGTGGTGGACAGCCCGCTGCCGCACCTCGACCGCCCCTTCGACTACCTGGTGCCCGACTCCATGCATGAGACGGCCGGGCCGGGCGTGCGGGTGCGGGTGCGGTTCGCGGGCAAGCTGGTCGACGGGTTCCTGCTGGAACGGGCGGACGAGAGCGACCACGACGGCAGGCTCATGCCGCTCGAACGCGTGGTGTCCCCCGAACGCGTGCTCACCCCCGAGATCGCCGGACTGGCCAGGGCGGTCGCCGACCGGTACGCGGGCACCCTGACCGACGTGCTCCGCCTGGCCGTCCCGCCCCGCCACGCCAAGGCCGAGTCGGAGGAGCCCGCCAAGCAGGACCTGCCGCCCGCGGAGCCGTCCCAGACCGAAAGCGCATGGAACGCGTACCCGACCGGCCCCTCCTTCCTCGGCGCGCTGCGCGACGGGCGCGCGCCCCGCGCCGTGTGGTCCGCCCTGCCGGGCGCCAGGGGATGGGCGGGGGCGACGGCCGAGGCCGTGCGGGCGACGCTGGACGGCGGCAGGGGAGCGGTCGTCGTGGTGCCCGACGGGAAGGACGTGGCGCTGGCCGACGGCGAGTTCGCCCGGGTGCTGGGGCCGGGCAGGCACGTGGCGCTCACCGCCGACCTCGGCCCGGCCGAGCGCTACCGCCGGTGGCTGAAGGTACTGAGAGGCCAGGTGCGGGCCGTTGTCGGCACCAGGGCCGCGATGTTCGCCCCCGTCGCCGATCTCGGCCTGGTGGCCATCTGGGACGACGGTGACGACCTTCACGCCGAGCGCCTGGCGCCGTATCCGCACGCC
The DNA here is from genome assembly GCF_053603495.1 of Nonomuraea sp. NPDC004186. Taxonomy (NCBI): domain Bacteria; kingdom Bacillati; phylum Actinomycetota; class Actinomycetes; order Streptosporangiales; family Streptosporangiaceae; genus Nonomuraea; species Nonomuraea sp. NPDC004186. The sequence goes on from NZ_JBSGFQ010000045.1 coordinate 79,073, forward strand.
CGCGAGGTTCTCGGCCTGCGCGCCCACAGGACCGGCGCCGCGATGCTCATCGGCGGATACGCGCGCACCGCCGAGGCCACCCAGCTCGTCGCCTCCGGCTGGGCCAGGCCGATCGTGGCCGCCCGCACGATGATCAGGGGCCTGGGCCCCCGGGTGCGCCCCGCGGGCGAGGACGCCGAGCTGGCCAAGGACCAGGCGGCCCGCCAGGCCAGGCTGCCCAGCCTCGCCTGGCGGGCCCTGCGCCACGGCCTGGACAGCGGGCCCGTGCTGGTGCAGGTGCCCAGGCGCGGCTACCTGCCCGCCCTGGCCTGCCGGCACTGCCGTACTCCCGCCCGTTGCGCCCTGCCCCCCACGCGGAGGACGGCGCTGCCGCCGGACCCGCACGCCGGCACGGCCTTCCCGATGCCGGAGGCCCCGGCGGAGGCCGGTCACCTGTGCCACGGGCCGCTCGCCCTCCGGGGCGGCCACGCGGCCCCCTACTGCCGCTGGTGCGGCCGGGTGGACGCCGACTGGCGCTGCTCGTCCTGCGGCAGCCCCAGGCTCCGCGCCGTGGTCACCGGCGCCCGGCGCACCGCGGAGGAGCTCGGCAGGGCCTTCCCCTCCGTGCCGGTGCGCACGTCGGGCCGCGACGGCGTCCTGGCCACCGTCCCCGCCACCCGCGCGCTGGTCGTCGCCACGCCGGGCGCGGAGCCCGTGGCGGAAGGTGGCTACGCGGCGGCCGTGCTGCTCGACGGCTGGGCGCTCCTGGGCAGGGCCGACCTGAGGGCGGGCGAGGAGGCGGTGCGCAGGTGGATGAACGCCGCCGCCCTGCTCCGCCCCGCCGCCGAGCTGGTGGTGCTCGGCGACGCCGCGCTGCCCGCCGTTCAGGCCCTGCTGAGGTGGGACCCCGTCACCCACGCCGAGCGCGAGCTGGGCGACCGCGCCGAGCTGGGCTTCCCGCCGGCGGTGCGGATGGCCACGCTCACCGGCGTGGCGAGCGCGGTCAGGCAGATGCTCGACGAGGTACGCCTGCCGCCCGACGCCGAGGTGCTCGGCCCCGTCCCCGTGGACGAGGCGGGCCAGGAACGCGCCATGATCCGGGTACGGAGGTCCGGCGGAGCGGCCCTGGCAGCCGCGCTCAAAGGGGCCAGTGGGGTGCGTGCGGCGCGTAAGACGCCCGATGTCGTGAAGGTGAGTGTCGACCCGCTCGACCTGATTTAGACCATTTCCCCGATTCGCTCATCTGAAGGCCAGCCGTTAGCGTGCCCATGTGTCGATCGAATGGGTGAACCAGGCCATCGACGACCTGCGCGCTTGGGGGCACGCGCGGGAAGTCGAGGTGGACGCGGACGAGGTCCGCCTGCTCTGCGACTACGCCAGCGACTATCTCAACGTCAACGAACTGGGCGACTTCAGCCCGGAGACCTTCGACGAGCTGCTGCTGTCCATCTACCCGCGCAAGGTCATCGCCCCGCCGGAGAGCGCTCCGGAGACCGTCGCCGCCGCCCGCACCTTCGTCGACTACCTCAGCGAGGCGGGCGCGGTCCCCGAGCCGACGGCGGTGCTCATGCGCGACAGGCTCGACGACATCGCGCCGCGCATGCCCGAGGCCCTCGCCGACCCCGCGAACTTCGGCATGGCCAAGAGCCTCTTCAGCTCCATCGGCCCCGAGTCGCTCGAGCGGGCGATCGCCATCCCCTCCGGCGAGGTGCCCGACCTGGGCGAGGCGCCCTGCGACTGTCCCGGGTGCACCCCGCTGCCCGCGGCCCGGCTGGCCGCGCGGGAGGACCTCGTCGCGGCGCTGGAGAGCGTGCCCCTGCTGGCCGAGGACCCGCTACCCGACACCGGCGACCCGCTGGAGAGCTGGGCGGCGCGCGTCGCCGACCTGGTCGAGCGGCACGAGGGCCATTACGACCTGTTCGACATGCTCTACCGGCTCCAGGTGCGGGTGCCCGTCACCGTGATCGGCGACTACCTCGACGAGATCGCCGAGGACGGCGAGGCCGACCTGGCCGGCACGCTCGACCGGCTGTCGTGGTGCGGCATGATCCAGGTCACGGACGACACCGCGGAGCTCACCCCGCTGGCCGTCTGGGGGCTGCGCGAGCACTACCTGTCGCTCGACCTCGACGCGCCCGAGGCCCCCGACCTGGCCGAGGCCGACGCGCTCGGGCTCATCGAAGGGCTGCTCGACGGCGTGCCCGCCGAGCTCGCCGAGCAGGACATCAGCCGCTGGCTGAGCGGCCGGGCCTCCGGCGAGGCCGCCGCCGAGCTGCTGGCCGCCGCCTCCGGCGCGCCCGCCGTGGCCCGCGGCATCGCGATCACCATCGTCGACCGGCTGGGCGCCGAGGCCGAGAGCCAGGTCCGCGACCACCTCGACGACCAGGAGCTGCGCCCGCACGCCATCCACTGGCTGGCCGCCAGAGGGCTGCCGGCGCCCCAGCTCACCCAGGAGGAGCTGCTCTGGGTCAGCGTCGACATGCTGGCGCTCGCGATGCCCGCGGCCGAGGAGGATCCCGAGATCTTCGCCGAGAACATGGCCGCCTCGGGCCCGCCCGCCCATATGATCGAGGAGATGTGGCGGGTCGACCACCCCGACGTCGTCGAGGTCCTGGAGCTGCTGGGACGCTCCATCCCCGACGGCACGGTCGCGAAGGCGGCACGCAAGGCGGCCTTCAAAGCCCGGTCCCGCGCCATCCGTTGAGTACGCCCATGTGACTCCTGTGCAGTAAGTTTCGTGGGTGGCAAACAACGTCTTCGACCTCGCCGAGCTGCGCAAGCTGATCGATGAGCAGGCCGCCGTGCCCCCACGGCCTCCTGAGGAGACTCCCGTGGAGCACGAAGCGCTGACGTTCCCGCCGGTCCTGCTCGCGCCCGACGCCGAGCTGGCCGCGGCGGTGCCCGGGGTGCCGATCGTCGCCGACGCCATCAGGCTCACCACGTGGACGGGCAGCCGCCAGGTCACCCCGCAGGGGCACCTGAGCGAGGCGGACGCCGAGGCCGCCGCCCGGGAGCTCGGCCTGCCCGCCGCCCGGCTGCGCCTGATCTGGATCGTCGCCGTCAACACCGGGCTGCTGCAGATCCTCGGCGGCCGCGTTTCGCGAGGGCCGCTGTCGATGCAGCTCACGGTGGAGGCCATCCTGGAGTTCTGGGACGGCGTGGTCATGGACGTGCTCGACCGCGCCGACGAGGGCCTGACGGGCTCCGCCGTGGTCGACGGCCACCTGGCCGAGATGCTCGCCACGATCTACTCCGTGCGCTCCGGCGTGGCCACCGCCAACCTCGCCAGGGGCATCCTCCAGTCCCACGAGGTCGCCTGCGCGCCCGGCCCGGTCGAGATGCGCCGGCTGGCCGCAGCGCTGCCCGCCGAGCTGCTGGAGGCGCTGTCGCTGCTGACGTACTGCGGGCTCGTCGAGCAGACCGCGGCCGGCCGCACCGCGCTCACCCCGCTCGGCGTCTGGGCCATCCGCCGCGACCTGCTGCGCGAGGGCCACGACGCGCCGACGGCGGCCGAGGTGGAGGTGTTCGCCGACCTGTCGGCGGCCGAGCTGGTGGCGGAGCTGGTCAAGGGTTCGGCCACGCAGAGCGCCGTCGCCGGGTGGCTGGAGCGCCGCGAGCCGGAGTCCGCGGCCCGCGACCTGATCGAGATCGCCGCGTCCGGCACCGCCGGGCAGCGCGGCGCGGTCGGCGCCATCCTCGAGGAGCTGGGCCCGGAGGCCGAGGGGCCCGTCAGGCAGGCGCTCGGAAATCCGCTGATGCGCCGCTACGCCGCCTCCTGGCTGCACATCCGCGACCTCGAGGCGCCCACGCTCAGCCCCGAGGACCACACCTGGATCGCGGTCGACTCCCTGGCCGCGCTCATGCACCTGTCGGGCCCGGCCGCGGGCCGGCTCGACACGCCCGAGCCGGGTGAGGACCTGATCAAGCTGGTCGGCGAGATGACCGCGGTGGACCATCCCGACACGATCGCCGTGCTCGACATGCTGGCCTCCGCCCACGACGACCAGGCCGTGGTCAAGGCGGCGCGCAAGGCGGCGATGAAGGCGCGCTCCCTGGAGAGCACTAAACTGGGTTGATCCACAGACGAGAAACGGAGTAACCCCCTTGGCGATCCAGTCGATCCGGCTGTTCGGAGACCCGGTGCTGCGCACCCCGGCGGCCCCGGTCGTCGACTTCGACAAGGAGCTCCGCAAGCTGGTCAAAGACCTCACCGACACGATGATGGACGCGCCGGGCGCCGGCCTGGCGGCCCCGCAGATCGGGGTCGGGCTGCGGGTGTTCACCTACTACGTGGACGAGCAGCTCGGCCACGTGATCAATCCCGACCTCGACCTGTCCTCGGAGCTGGACGAGGAGGGCGAGGAGGGCTGCCTGTCCTTCCCCGGCCTGTCCTACCCGACGCCGCGCGCCATCCGCGCCGTCGCCAAGGGCTTCAACATGCACGGCGAGCCCGTCACGCTGGAGGGCACCGACCTGATGGCCCGCTGCTTCCAGCACGAGACCGACCACCTCGACGGCATCCTGTTCATCGACCGCATGGACCCCAAGCAGCGCAAGCTGGCCATGAAGGCCGTGCGCGAGGCCGAGTGGAGCGGCCTGTCCGCCCCTGTGATCAAGGTCTCGCCGCACGCCACCGGCGGAAGGGCGCTCTGAGAGCATGCGTCTCGTCTTCGCGGGCACGCCGGAGACGGCGCTGCCGTCGCTGCGCGCCCTGATCGACTCGCCGCGCCACGAGGTCGTCGCGGTCGTCACCCGCCCCGACGCCCAGTCCGGGCGCGGGCGCAAGGTCCACCCCTCGCCGGTGGCCGAGCTCGCGGAGGAGGCGGGCATCGAGGTGCTCCGCCCGGCCAAGGCCGGCGACCCGGAGTTCCTCGACCGGCTGCGCGCGCTCGAGCCCGACTGCTGCCCGGTGGTCGCGTACGGGGCCCTGCTGCCGCAGTCGGCGCTGGACATCCCTCGCCAAGGGTGGATCAACCTGCACTTCTCGATCCTGCCCGCCTGGCGCGGGGCCGCCCCCGTGCAGCACTCGATCCTGCACGGCGACGAGATCGGCGGGGCCACGACGTTCCAGATCGTCAAGGAGCTGGACGCCGGGCCCGTCTACGGCGTGGTGACCGAGGAGATCCGCCCGGACGACACCAGCGGGTCGCTGCTGGAGCGGCTGTCGGTGTCGGGGGCGGGGCTGCTGGCCGCCACCCTCGACGGCGTCGAGGACGGCAGCCTGGAGGCCCGGCCGCAGCCCGCCGAAGGCGTGACCATCGCCCCCAAGATCACTGTGGTCGACGCCCGGATCGACTGGACCAAGCCCGCCATGCACGTCGACCGCCGGATCCGGGCCTGCAGCCCGGCGCCCGGGGCGTGGAGCGAGTTCCGGGGGCAGCGGGTGAAGCTGGGGCCCGTGCGGATGGTGCCCGGCGAGCGGCTGCCCGAGGGCGAGATCGCCGCCTCCAAGGCGAGGGTGCTGGTCGGGACGGCCACCGACGCGGTGGAGCTGGGTGAGGTGCAGCCGCAGGGCAAGCGGCTCATGGGGGCCGTGGAGTGGGCCCGCGGGGTTCGCCCGGAGAGTAAAGAGATCTTCAAGTGATCCGGCGGGCCGGCGCACGAGGCGTGAGGGAAGTCTGAGGGGATGAGGACGAGGGGGGACCAGGGCGCCGGAGGCAGGGGCGGCGGGACGCGCAGGCCGCCGAGGCCGACGCGCGACCACGCCCGCAACGCGGCCTTCGACGTCGTACGCGCGGTCGACGAGCGCGACGCGTACGCCAACCTGCTGCTGCCACGGCTCCTGCGCGATCGTGGCATCAGGGGGCGCGACGCGGCGCTGGCGACCGAGCTCGCCTACGGGACGCTGCGCGGGCTCGGCACCTACGACGCCGTCATCGAGATGTGCAGCGACCGCGTGCCCGACCCGGACGTGCGCGACGCGCTGCGGCTGGGCGCGCACCAACTGCTGCGCATGCGCGTCCCGCCGCACGCGGCCGTCGGCACCACCGTCGATCTCGTACGCCTGCGCATCGGCGCCGGGGCGGCCAAGTTCGTCAACGCGGTGCTCCGCAAGATCGGCTCCAGGACGCTCGAAGAGTGGGTGCCCATCGTCGCGCCCGACCCGGCCGACGACCCGGTCGGCCATCTGGCGATCGCCTACGGCCACCCCCGCTGGATCGTCTCCGCCTTCCGCGACGCGCTCGGCGGGCCCGACGAGATGCCCGACCTGCTCGACGCCGACAACGCCCGCCCCCTGGTGACGCTGGTGGCGCGGCCGGGGCGCAGCTCGGTGGAGGAGCTCGAGGCCGTGGGCGCCCTCCCCGCCCGCTATTCGCCGTACGCGGCCTACCTGCGCGAGGGCGATCCGGGCCAGATCGAGGCCGTGGCCGAGACCCGCGCCGCCGTCCAGGACGAGGCCAGCCAGCTGGTGGCGCTCGCCCTGACCCGCGTCCCCCTGGAGGGGGACGGCGACGAGCTGTGGCTCGACATGTGCGCGGGTCCCGGCGGCAAGGCGGGCCTGCTCGACGCCATCGCCACCCATGGGGACCTCGCGGGGCTGAGCAAGGAGGCCAGGGACCGCGCCCACGCCCCGGCCGCCGGCACCGGCCCGACGGCCTTCCCCGGGGGCGCCCGGCTGGTGGCGGCCGACCTGCAGCAGCACCGGGCGCGGCTGGTCTGGCAGACGACCAGGGACGCGACCGTGCTCACGGCGGACGGCACCGAGCCCGCGTGGCGGCCCGGGGTGTTCGACCGCGTGATGCTCGACGCCCCCTGCACCGGTCTGGGAGCGCTGCGGCGGCGGCCGGAGGCACGCTGGCGGCGGGATCCGCACGGGATCGCCGAGCTGGGCAAGCTGCAGCGGCGGCTGCTCGGCACCGCGCTGGACGCCGTACGCCCCGGCGGTGTCGTGGCGTACGTCACGTGCTCCCCGCACCTGGCCGAGACCCGGGTCGTGGTCGGGGACGTGGTGGCGCGCCGGAACGACGTCGAACAGCTCGACGCCCGCGCCTACCTGCCCGAGGCCGACGACCTGGGCGACGGCCCGCACGTCCAGTTCTGGCCGCACCGGCACGGCACCGACGCCATGTTCCTGGCCCTGCTCCGCAAGCGTCCCCAGGCGTGATCCGATCGCCGGGCGGGGCTCCGCCCGGATGCGGGCCGAGCCACGACGTGGCCCCCTGCCTGTGGCAGAGCAGGGGGCTCGTTGCTTCGAGCGAGTGTCTCCAGCAAAGTGAGCGAAGCCGGGACCGATCTCCCGCGTGAAGCGCATGCAGACCTCTCCGTTCGCCTACGGATCGGCCTGATTCGAAATAGGATGCGAGCGTGCGCACGGCCTACAAGGTGCGGGCTTATCCCACCCCCGAACAGGCCGCAGTGCTGGCCCGCACGTTCGGTTGCGTGCGCCTGGTATGGAACAAGGTCTTGACCTGGCGCCAGGCGCGTTACCACACCGAAGGCCGCAAGACCTCCTACGCCCAGACCGATCGATACCTGACCGAGCTCAAGCGCGACGCTGAGCACGGCTTCCTCTACGAGGTGTCGTCGGTGCCGTTGCAGCAGGTGCTCAGGCATCAGTACGCGGCGTTCGTGAACTTCTTCGCCGGACGTGCCCGCTACCCACGGTTCAAGTCCCGGTCGGGTAAGCAGTCGGCCACTTACACCCGCTCAGCGTTCCGCTGGCGCGACGGGCGATTGCACCTGGGCAAGATGGATGGTCCGCTGGAGTTCGTGTGGTCCTGGCCGCACATCGACCCCGCCGCGATCAATCCGACCACGGTGACCGTCTCTCGAGACCCGGACGGCCGCTGGTACGTCTCCATCGCCGTCGACACCCGAAGTGACGACAGTACGAGAGGCGATGGCGAGCAGTTCCCACCACCCCTGCACGCGGTGGGCGTCGACATGGGTGTGAAGGACTTCGTCGTAACCAGTGATGGGGACCGGATCGCAAACCCGCGCTTCCTGGAACGCAAGGCCCGTAGCCTGGCTCGCTATCAGCGCAGGATGGCCCGCAAACAGCGTGGGTCGAATAACCGGGCCAAGGCCAAGACCAAGATCGCCCGCGCCCACCGCAAGGTGCGCAACGCCCGCGCCGATTTTCTGCACCGGACTTCCACACGGCTGGTCCGCGACAACGACGTGATCGTGATCGAGGACCTTGCCGTCAAGAACATGATCCGCAACCGGAGCCTGGCCAAGGCGATCTCCGATTGCGGTTGGGGTGAATTCCGCCGCATGCTGGAGTACAAAGCGGCCCGGTGCGGCCGCCATCTGATCGCGGTCGACCGCTGGTATCCCTCGACCAAGACATGCTCGGGCTGCGGGTATGTGCTCGAGGAGCTGAGCCTTTCCACCCGGCACTGGACGTGCCCGGGCTGCCGCTCCCGGCACGATCGGGACATCAACGCGGCCAAGAACATCCTGGCGGCAGGTCTTGCCGTGTCTGCCTGTGAAGGTGGTGTCAGACACGCCGGGTCCTCCGGGGTGCAACCGCCGGTGAAGCAGGAACCACTGGAATCCCCGTGCTTCGGCGCGGGGAGTAGTCAATAGACTTGGCCAATCATGGCCGTACAGATCTCGCCCAGCATCCTCGCCGCCGACTTCGCCAGGCTCGCCGACGAGGCCGCCGCCGTGCCCAATGCCGACTGGCTGCACGTCGACGTCATGGACTACCACTTCGTGCCCAACCTCACCATCGGGTTGCCCGTGGTCGAGGCGTTGCGCAAGGCGACCCCGACGCCGCTCGACTGCCATCTCATGATCGACGACCCCGACCGCTGGGCGCCGCAGTACGCGGAGGCCGGGGCGGGCAGCGTGACCATCCACGCCGAGGCGGCCAAGGGGCCGATCAGGACGCTGCGCGAGATCCGCTCGCTCGGCGCCAGGGCCGGTCTCGCGCTCAACCCGGCCACGCCCGTCGAGCCGTACGAAGACCTGCTGGCCGAGGTCGACATGCTGCTGCTGATGACCGTGGAGCCGGGGTTCGGCGGGCAGAAGTTCCTCGACGGGGTGCTGTCCAAGGTCCGGCGGGCGCGGCAGATGATCGAGCGGCACGGCGGGCGGGTCTGGCTGCAGGTCGACGGGGGAGTCGACGCGGGCACGATCGAGCGGTGCGCGGACGCGGGCGCCGACGTGTTCGTGGCGGGCAGTGCCGTCTACGGCGCCTCCGACCCGAGCGCCGCCGTTGACGCTCTCCGGGCCGCCGCCACCCTCAAAAGCGCATAAATCACCCATCGCCTGGGTAACCATTCACTTATGGGCGACCATGGGATCTTCGGGCCCCGCTCGGTGACGTGGCGGGTGATGGGCGAGCCGATCCTGCTGGTGGGCGGCATCCGGGCGCTGCTGATGCAGGGCCTGCATCCGCGGGCGATGCGCGGGGTGCTGCAGAACTCCGCGCTCATGGATCCCCATGAGGCCTGGTCGCGGTTCGTGCGGACCACGGAGTTCGTACGCGTGCGTACGTACGGGACCGATGCCGAGGTCGAACGGGCGGGGCGGCGCGTCCGCAAGATCCACAAGAACCTGACCGCCTACGACCCCGACACCGGCGTCACCTTCCACCTGGACGAGCCGGACGCCCTGCGCTGGGTCCACGTCGGCGAGGTCGACTCCTACCTGTCGGTCGCCCGGCGGGCCGGGGTGCGGCTGACGGACGCCGAGGCCGACGCGTTCGTGGCGGAGTGGCGGCGGGCGGCCGAGGTGGTGGGGTTGAAGGCGGAGGACGTTCCGGGGTCGGTGGCCGAGTTGCGCGACTACATCGACGCCGCGCGGCCGGGGCTGCGGTTCGTCCCCGAGGCGGCCCACCCGCTGCGCCTGTCGCTGAACGCCCCGCTCCCGCGCATGCTGACCCCGCTCAAGCCCGCGCTGCCCGCGCTGACGTTGCTGTCGTTCGCCACGCTGCCGCGCTGGGCGAGACGGCTGTACGGGCTGCCCGCCACTCCGGTCGGCGACCTGTGGGCCACGGCGACCCTGCGCACCCTGCAGACCGGGATCGGCCTGGTCCCGGGGGACGTCCTCTACAGCCCCGCCGCCCGGCGGGCGCGCCGGCTCATGGCCGCTTGACCTAGCGCTTGGTCAAATATGCCGGGCCGGTCGCGCAGGGCAATTCGGGCATGGCACACTGGTAGCCAAGAGAGCTAGCGTGCTCCGGGGTCGGTGTAATTCCGAACCGGCGGTTACAGTCCGCGACCCGGCCGATGCCATCGGCCGGTTGACCTGGTGAAATTCCGGGACCGACGGTTAAAGTCCGGATGGGAGGAAGCGCGCGAGGTGTCCGGTGTCCCAGCCGGGCGCCTGCCCTGATGCACAGCAGGATCAGGGCCGAAATCCCCCGGGGCCCGCCGTGGCTTGGAGCTACTGGCGAGTAGGAGTACCCCGGGGTGGAGATACCCGCGCAGGACGCCGCGCACATGGCGCGCGCCGTCGAACTGGCCGGGCACGGACACGGCACCACCAGCCCCAACCCCGTCGTGGGCTGCGTCGTGCTCGACGCCGGCGGCCAGGTGGCGGGCGAGGGCTTCCACGCGTACGCGGGCGGGCCGCACGCCGAGGTCGTGGCGCTGGCGCAGGCGGGGGAGCGGGCGCGGGGCGGCACCGCGTACGTGACCCTCGAGCCCTGCGACCACACCGGCCGGACGGGGCCGTGCAGCCTGGCGCTGCTGGCGGCGGGGGTCGCGCGGGTGGTGATCGCGGTGCCGGACCCCAACCCCAAGGCGGCCGGCGGCGCTGCCCGGCTGCGGGCGCACGGGGTCTCGGTGACGTCCGGGGTGCTGGGCGCCGAGGCGGAGCGGGTCAACGAGGAGTGGCTGACGTACGCGCGGCTCGGGCGATCGCACGTGACCTGGAAGTTCGCGGCCACGCTCGACGGGCGGTCGGCGGCCGAGGACGGGACCAGCCAGTGGATCACCTCACCCGCGGCCAGGGCGGACGTGCACCGGCTGCGGGCCGCCGCGGACGCGATCGTCGCCGGGATCGGCACCGTCCTCGCCGACGACCCCCACCTCACGGCCCGCCCCGGCCCCACAAACGGCCTCACAAACGGCCCCACAAACGACCCCACCTCGGCCGGTTCCGCGTCGGTCGGTCGCGGTTCGGAGGCGCGCGTCGGCCGGGTGGCCCCCGTGTCGGAGACGCGTCCCGGCGGAGGGGCGGGAGGTGGGGAAGCGGGCAGGCGGCGGCCGTTGCGGGTCGTGCTCGACACGCGGGGCAGGACGCCGCAGGACGCCCGGGTGCTCGACGACAGCGCCCCCACGCTCGTCGCCATCGCCGAGGACGCCGACACCGGGCTCAAGGCCGACCTCCTCCGTCTGCCCCGCGACGGCCGCGGCCTCGACCTCGAAGCCCTCCTCAAGGAGCTGGCCGCGCGCGAGGTCGTCAGCGTGTTCGTGGAGGGCGGCCCCACGCTCGCCGGGGAGTTCCTGCGGCGGGGCCTGGTGGATCGCGTGGTCGCGTACCTGGCCCCCGCGTTGCTCGGCTCCGGGCGGGCCGCGCTCGGCGCGGCCGGGGTGGGGACGATCGGCGAGATGCACCGCCTGACTTTTGACGAAATTTCCCCCATAGGGCCGGATGTGCGGTTGATCGCCCGGCCTGCCACCCAACCAGGCAGGGAGCAGTGATGTTCACCGGAATCATTGAGGAAAAGGGCGAAGTGGTGGCCATCGACCAGGCGGGCGGCGGGGCCGTGCTGTCGGTGCGCGGCCCGGTCGTCACCTCCGACGCCAGGCACGGCGACTCGATCGCGGTCAACGGCGTGTGCCTCACCGTCGTCGAGGTCGAGGACGGCGTGTTCACCGTGGACGTGATGAGGGAGTCGCTCGACCGCAGCTCCCTCGGCGGGCTGAAGCAGGGCTCCTCCGTGAACCTGGAGCGGGCCGTACGCGCCGACCAGCGCCTCGGCGGCCACATCGTGCAGGGCCACGTGGACGGCACCGCCGTGCTGCTGTCCAGGGAACCCGGCGAGAGCTGGGACGACGTGCGGTTCTCGCTCCCCGAGGCGCTGAGCCCGTACGTGGCGGAGAAGGGCTCGATCGCGATCGACGGAATCAGCCTGACGGTGACCACGGTTGATGACGACAGCTTCGGTGTGAGCCTCATCCCCACCACGCTCAAGCTCACGACCATGGGCGAGCGCCAGGTGGGTGACACCGTGAACATCGAGGTCGACGTGATCGCGAAGTATGTGGAAAGGCTGGTGGTCAGGCAGTGAACTGGGCCGACGCCGGATTCGATGTATTCGGCACTCATGTGCTCTGGACGGACCTGATCGGCAATATCGCCGCCCTGTCGACGGTCCTGCTCGCCATGCGCAAGTCGATGTGGACCTGGCCGGTGCAGTTCGCCGGTTCGGTGCTGCTGTTCATCGCCTCGATCAACGCGCACATCACCGGGAACGCGCTCAAGCAGGCCCTGTTCGCGGGCCTGGCGGTCTACGGCTGGTGGGCGTGGCGGCGCGGCACGCAGGACGGCAAGCAGCTGCGCGTCCGCCCCGCCGCGTGGTGGGAGCGGTCGCTGCTGATCGGCGGGATGCTGCTGGGCACGGCCCTGGTCGGCCTGCTGTTCTTCGTCACCGGCCTGTCGTGGGGCGCGCAGGTGCCGCTGCCGAAGGGCGCCTTCCTGGTGGCCGCCGACGCCTACATCTTCGTCGGCAGCGCGATGGCCACCTGGGCGCAGGGCCGGGCGCTGGTGGATTTCTGGATCGTGTGGGTGGCCGTCGACCTGGTGGGCGTGCCGCTGGCGTTCAGCTCGGGGCTGGTGGTCTCCGGGTGGGTGTACGGGATCTTCTTCGTTCTGGTGGTGATCGGGTTCGTGAAGTGGCTGCGTGAATACCGGGCGGCCGAGGTCGGCGTGGCGGTGGCGCCATGAGTGACATCAAGCTGGACCCCATCGAGCGGGCCATCGACGACATCCGCAACGGCCGGCCCGTCGTCGTGGTCGACGACGAGAGCAGGGAGAACGAGGGCGACCTCATCTTCGCCGCGGCCAAGGCCACGGTGGACCTGTGCACGTTCACGATCAGGCACACCAGCGGGATGATCTGCGTGGCCATGGAGGGCAAGGAGCTCGACCGGCTCGGGCTGCCCCTCATGGTGGTGCACAACAAGGAGCGCATGCGCACGGCGTACACGATCACCGTGGACGCCCGCGACGGCGTCACCACGGGCATCTCCGCGGCCGACCGGGCGCAGACCATCCGCACGCTCGCCGACTCCGCGACCGAGCCCAACGAGCTGGTGCGCCCCGGGCACGTCTTCCCGCTGCGCTACCACGAGGGCGGCGTACTGGCCAGGCGCGGCCACACCGAGGCGGCCGTGGACCTGGCCCGGCTCGCCGGCCTGTCGGCCGCGGGCGCGCTGGCCGAGGTGGTCAACGACGACGGCACCATGGCCAGGCTGCCCGAGCTGCGCCGCTTCGCCGACGAGCACGACCTGGCGCTGGTCTCCATCGAGGATCTCGTCGACTACCGCCGCCGGGCCGAGAGCATGGTCACGCGGGTGGCCGAGACGCGGCTGCCGAACGCGTACGGGATGTGGCGGGTCTACGGCTACGCCAGCGCGCTCGACGGCGGCGAGCACGTCGCGCTCGTCTTCGGCGACCTGTCCGACGGCGAGAACATCCTGGTCCGGGCCCACTCCGAGTGCCTGACCGGCGACGTGTTCGGCTCGCTGCGCTGCGACTGCGGGGTGCAGCTCGGCAACGCCATGTCGGCCATCGCCCAGGAGGGCCGCGGCGTGGTCGTCTACCTGCGCGGCCACGAGGGCAGGGGCATCGGCCTGCTGGCCAAGCTCAAGGCGTACAACCTGCAGGACAACGGCAGCGACACCGTCGACGCCAACGTGGAGCTGGGGCTGCCGGTGGACGCGCGGGAGTTCTCCAACGCGGGGCAGATCCTGGCCGATCTCGGCGTCAGGTCGGTGCGGCTGCTCACCAACAACCCGGCCAAGCTCAAGGGCATGGACGGGTACGGCATCAAGGTCCTCGGCCGCGAGCCCCTGCCCGTGGCCATGAACCCGCACAACGAGCGTTACCTCACGGCCAAGCGCGACCGCCTCGGCCATCACATCTCGGAGGCATCGTGAGCGAGCGTAGCGAGCGACCAATCAGACACAGCCGGGTGCCGCTCATGCGGCCGACGGAGGAGGCCGCATGAGCGGCGAAGGCAGGCCGGGCGTCGCGGCGCCCGACGCCTCGGGGCTGAGCACCGACGACGTGCCACCCCTGCGCGAATACCTCGGCGAGATCGGCGACGAACTCGCCGGCTACGGGCTGGAGGGC
>NZ_JBSGFQ010000046.1:0-91826 GCF_053603495.1 Nonomuraea sp. NPDC004186
GCGCCGACGCCGTCACGTGGGAGGACGTGGACGCCTGGTTTGTGGGCAGCACGCTGCGGGACGGTGCGGGGACCGCGATGGACTGGGGGCTGGCGACGGCGAAGCGGACACTGGGGTCGAGGGAGATATCGAACATGATGCCGACTATCGCCCCGAGGATGGATCTCCACCAGGATGTGGCGCCGGGGATGTCCGGAACTTTGGGAGTCTGGTCCAAAGGGAGCGGGATGAAGGGCCCGTAACGTCGTGAACTGCGCCTTTGGGAAGGTTCTGACCTGTTTATCCGAAAAATACGCATCTTGTGGCCTTTCGCCGAGACGGAAGAACGTCAGTGGGAAGGATTAGCGTGGGGCGGTATGTCCCGGGCGAGGGCCGGCGATCGGTCCCGATGCCATGGATGTCTCAGCGTTCGAGCGGAGGGAAGCGATCGTGGGGTCTCTCGCGGGCGGTGAGCTGCCCCCGGATGACGTCGTCGTCACGGCCCTGCGCGCCGGGGACGAGGCGATGTTCGCGGCGCTGCTCGACACCTGGTCCGGGGGCATGTTGCGGGTGGCCAGGTCCTACGTGTCCACCGACCACTCCGCGGAGGAGGTCGTCCAGGACACGTGGCTGGCGGTTATCGGCGGGATCGACGCGTTCGAGAGCCGCTCGTCGGTCAAGACGTGGGTCTACCGCATCCTGATCAACACCGCGAAGAAGCGCGGCGCCCGCGAGAGCCGCACGCTGCCGTGGAGCTCCTTCGAGCACGACGGCGTCTCGGTGGCGGACCAGGGCTTCGACGCGGTGCTGCCGGGCGGCTGGAAGGAGCTCCCCGCGACCTGGCCGACGCCGGAGAGCGAGGCGCTCGCCTCTGAGGTGCGCGGGCTGATCGCCGAGGGGCTGGCGCGGCTGCCTCCCCGGCAGCGGATCGTGATCACCTTGCGCGACGTGGAAGGGTGCACGTCCGAGGAGGTGTGCGAGATCCTGGAGATCTCCGAGGCCAACCAGCGGGTGCTGCTGCATCGCGCCCGCACGGCCGTGCGCGGCTGGCTCGCGGACTATTTCGAGTCCGTGAAGCAGCCGGAGTAGCCGGTGGGCTTCTCCTGGGCGGCGAAGCGGCGACAATAAGTGAAACGGTTCATATCCAGAGGCAAGGGCGGTCGACGTCGTGAAGCGGTTCACCTGCGACGAGCTGGCGGGACTCATCACCGCCTACCTTGAGGACGCCCTCGACCGGCCCGCCCGCGACGGCGTGCGGGAGCATCTGGCCTGCTGCGAGGGGTGCGAGCGCTACGTCGAGCAGTTCCGGGTGACCATCGACGCCCTCGGCGACCCGCATCCGGAGAAGCTGCCCGCCGACATGCGCGACCGGCTCATGTCCGCCTTCCGCGAGCGGCGCCGGTTATGAGCCGGGGCTCATACGGAAGCTCGCCCGCAGCGCGGCGAGCACCGGCGCCGGCATGACGTCGTCACGCAGGCAGCCGAGCGCCGCGATCGTCGCCAGGATCTGCGCCCGCCACTCCGAACACGCAGGGCAGGCGTCCAGATGGTCCGCGACCCGCCGCCGTCGCCCCGCCGGGAGCGCCGCCTCCAGATAGTCCGTGAGCAGCTCCAGCACGTCGTCGCATCCGAGGTCGTCCGCTGCCCGCTCCATGTGACCTAGTCCCGGTCACGTCCCATCCGTTACACGAAAATCCGCCTGTAACGTTCGCGCGCCTCGCGGGTCTGTAGACCTGTGCGCCACGCGAAGGGGACGACGATGATCGGGCTGACGTCCGAGAGCACGCCGCTGCGGGACGCCTCCGAGGTGGCGGATTTCGCGCGCCGTTGCTTCCAGCCGGCCGCGCAGGATCCGGACGCCGAGGAGCGGGTGGGCGTCGAGCTGGAGTTCCTGGTCTTCGACCGTGCGGCGGCGGCCGCGCAGGTCCCGATGGCCGAGGTCGAGCGGGCCGTCCCGGCGCTGCCGGGCGGCAGCCGGGTGACGTTCGAGCCGGGCGGGCAGCTCGAGCTGTCCGGTCCCGCGGCCCCGCTGCGGGACGCGCTCGACGGCCTGGCCGCCGACGTCTCCGCCGTGCGGACCGCCCTGCGCCCGGCGGGGCTGGTGCTGGCCGGGGTGGGCCTCGACCCGGTGCGCCCGGCCCGCCGCCAGCTCCGCCTGCCCAGGTACGACGCCATGGCCGAGTTCCTCGGCGAGCCGTACGGGGCCCTGATGATGTGCTCGACCGCCTCCGTCCAGGTCAACCTGGACCTCGGGGAGCGGCCGCAGGCCCGGTGGGAGCGGGCGCACGCGCTCGGCCCCGTGCTGATGGCGGCCTTCGCCAACTCGCCGCTCAGCGGCGGCCGGCCGTGCGGCTGGATGTCGGGCCGCCAGGCCGTCTGGGACCGCCTCGACCGCACCCGGACCGCGCCCGTGCCCGCCTCGGGCGACCCCGCCGCCGATTGGGCCGGCTACCTGCTGGACGCCCGGCTCATGCTGGTGCGCGAGGACGGGGAGCGATGTCGCCCGGTCCGCGACGGCTCGACGTTCCGCGACTGGCTGAACGGCGCCGGCGAGCGCCGCCCCACCGCCGACGACCTGGCCTATCACGCCACGACGGTCTTCCCCCCGGTACGGCCCAGGGGCTGGCTGGAGATCCGTTACCTCGATGCCCAGCACCCGGCGGCCTGGCCGGTGTGCGTGGCCGTGACCCACGCCCTCGTCGCCGACGACCGGGCCGCCGACGCAGCGCTGGCCGCCGTGGAGCCGTACCTGGGGCCCGGCCGGATGCCGAGCCGGGAGTTGTGGCGGGACGCGGCGCGGTGCGGGCTGACCGAGCCGCGCCTGGGCCGGGCCGCCGAGGCGTGCTTCCGCGCCGCGCTGGAGGCGCTGCCCCGCCTCGGCGCGGACCCCGGCCTGGTCGGCGAGGTGGCCGCGTTCGCCGACCGGCACGTGACAACGGGCCGCTCACCGGCGGCCGACCTGATGGATCCGGTGCCGGGACGGCGCGTCCCGGCCTGGCTGAACGGGGAAGGACGGCAATGACCGACTCCAAGGAACGCATCGCGGCCGAGCTCCTCGCCGTGCGCGACCGGTCGCTCGCCTACACCGAGGCGGACGACGACCTGCTGGTGCGTCAGCACTCCCCGCTGATGTCGCCGCTGGTGTGGGACCTCGCGCACGTCGGCAACTACGAGGAGCTGTGGGTGCTGCGCGCGGCCGGCGGCATCGAGCCGATCCGCCCCGAGATCGACGACATCTACGACGCGTTCAAACATCCGCGCAAGGACCGCCCCACCCTGCCCCTCCTGGGCCCTGCGGAGGCCCGCCGCTACATCGAGGGCGTACGCGGGCGCGTGCTCGACGTCCTCGACGCGGTCGACCTGGAGGGCGCCGACCCGCTGCACCGCGACGGCTTCGTGTTCGGCCTGGTGATCCAGCACGAGCACCAGCACGACGAGACCATGCTCGCCACCCTGCAGCTGTCCGGGCAGCCCGGCCTGGTACGCGAGGGCGACCTGCCGCAGGGCCGGAGCGGCGGCCCCGAGGAGGTGTACGTGCCCGCGGGCTCCTTCATGATGGGCACCGCCACCCTCCCCTGGGCCTACGACAACGAACGCCCCGCCCACCAGGTGGACCTGCCCGCGTACTGGATCGACCGGCTCCCCGTCGGCAACCGCGCGTACGCGGCGTTCATCGAGGAGGGCGGCTACGACGACCCGCGCTGGTGGTCCGCCGAGGGCTGGCTGTGGCGGCAGCGCAGCGGGGTGGTCGCTCCCCTGTTCTGGGTCAAAGAAGGCGACGCCTGGTGGCGCAGGCGCTTCGGCCGCACCGAGCCGATCCCGATGGACGAGCCCGTCCAGCACGTGAGCTGGTACGAAGCCGACGCCTACGCGCGCTGGGCCGGCAAGCGGCTGCCCACCGAGGCCGAGTGGGAGAAGGCCTGCGGCTGGGACCCGGAGGCCCGCCGCGCCCGCCGCTACCCGTGGGGCGAGGAGGCCCCCGACCCGGCCAGGGCGAACCTCGGCCACCGCGCCGCCCACCCCGCGCCGCTGGGCGCCTACCCGGCCGGGGCCAGCGCGTACGGGGTCGAGCAGATGGTCGGAGACGTGTGGGAGTGGACCGGCTCCTGGTTCCAGCCCTACCCGGGCTTCCGCGCGTTTCCCTACAAGGAGTACAGCGAGGTGTTCTTCGGCCAGGAATACCGGGTGCTGCGCGGCGGCTCCTGGGCGGCCGACCCGGCGGCGGTCCGCACCACGTTCAGGAACTGGGACTACCCGGTCCGGCGGCAGATCTTCACCGGGTTCCGCTGCGCGCGTTCGGAGCTGGTCTAGGTGTGCAGGCACGCGGCCTGGCTGGGCGAGCCCCGCCCGCTCACCTGGCTCATCCACGAACCCGAGCACGGCCTGTTCAAGCAGTCGTACGCGCCACGGCACCAGCGCAACGGCATGATCAACGCCGACGGTTACGGCATGGGCTGGTACGACTCCACGCGCCCCGAGCCCGTGCGCTACCGCCGTACCGTGCCCATCTGGTCCGACGCCAACCTGCCCGCGCTCGCCCAGATCGCCCGCTCCACCTGCCTGCTCGCGGCCGTGCGCTCGGCCACCGCGGGCATGCCGATCGAGGAGAGCGCCACCGCGCCGTTCACCGACAAGGGGTGGCTGCTCAGCCACAACGGGCGCGTCAGCAAGGACGCGCTCCGCGACCTCGCCGACGACCTGGCCGGTCGCGCGGAGAGCGCGTGCGACGCCGCCTGGATGGCGACCGCCGTGTTCCTGCGCGGGCGCGCCGGGCTGGGGCTGGGCGAGGCGCTGGCCGAAGTCGTCGTCCACGCCGGGAAGAAGGACCCCGGCGCCCGCCTCAACCTGCTCGCCTGCGACGGCGCCTCGATCGCCGCGACCGCCTGGGGCGACACGCTCTTCCACCACCGAAGCCACGACGGCGTGCGCGTGGCCAGCGAGCCGCTCGACGACCTGCCGGGCTGGCAGCCCGTTCCCGAGCGCAGCCTGCTGACCGTCACCCCCGACCGCGTTGCCGTGCAGCCGTTGTGATCTCACCATAGGAGGCCTCATGGCCGTCAGCCAGTCGTCCGTGCATGTGATCAATCACCTCGACCGTGACTACCTGCGGCAGGCTCTCGAACGTGACGTCAGGATGGGTCTGACGTCCTCGCCGAAGTGGTTGCCGCCCAAGTGGTTCTACGACACCGCGGGCAGCGAGCTGTTCTCCCGCATCACCCGGCTGCCCGAGTACTACCCGACCCGGCGCGAGCTGGCGATCCTGCGGTCCCGGGCCGCGGACCTGGTCGCCGCCTCCCGCGCGGACACGCTGGTCGAGCTGGGGTCGGGCACCAGCGAGAAGACGGAGCTGCTGCTGGAGGCGCTCTCCGCGGCGGGCACGCTGCGCGCGTACACGCCGGTGGACGTGGACGCCGTCACGCTCGAGGCGGCGGCGCGCCGGGTCGCCGGGCGCTTCCCCGGGCTCGACGTGCGGGCGGTGTGCGCCGACTTCGAGCAGCACCTGGGGCTGCTGCCGCGTACCGGGCGGCGGATGGTGGCCTTCCTCGGCGGCACGATAGGCAACCTCGAACCCGTCGCCCGCAGGGCGTTCCTGAAGGAGGTGCGGGCCACGCTCCGGCGGGGGGACACGTTCCTGCTCGGCGCCGATCTGGTGAAGGACACCGAGCGGCTGGTGGCCGCCTACGACGACGCGGCCGGAGTGACGGCCGCCTTCAACCGCAACGTGCTCCACGTGATCAACCGGGAGCTGCGGGCCGACTTCGAGCCGGAGGCGTTCGAGCACGTGGCGCTCTACGACGAGCGGCACGAATGGATCGAGATGCGGCTGCGGGCCGTCCGGGACCTGCGGGTGCGGGTCTCGGAGCTCGGGCTGGAGGTGGACTTCGCCGCAGGGGAGGAGATGCGTACCGAGATCAGCGCCAAGTTCCGGCCCGAAGGGCTGCGGGCCGAGCTGGCCGGGGCGGGCTTCCTCGTCCGCCGCGGTTACACCGACCCGGACGGTGACTTCACCCTGATCCTGGCGGAGGCATGATCCGCGGAACGGGGCAGGTGGCGCCGCCCGCCGGGGCCGGGCCGGACGCGTCGGCCGCCGGAGTCGGGCCGGACGCGCGGGCCGATCGGGCCGGGTGGGCGGCGCGGGCCGGTGAGCTGTGGCGGGCGGCGCGCAGCGTCGTGCCGCCCGGGCATCTCGACGCGGCCGGTTGCAACGTGCCCAGCGACCGGGTGCTCGACGCGGTCGTGGCGCACCTGCGGCTGGAACGGGAACGCGGCGGCTACGCGGCCGTCCCCGACCTCACCCCGGCCAGATCGGCCCTGGCCGGGTTGGTCGGGGGCGGCCCGGCGGACGTGGCGTTCCTGGAGAGCGGAACGGCGGCGATGGCGGCCCTCCTGGGCGGCTGGCGGCTCCCGCCGGGCAGCCGCGTCGGCCACGCGCGCACCGAGTACGGCGGCACGCTGATGCTGCTGCACCGCCTGGCCGCCCAGCGGGGCTGGCAGCCGGTCGAGCTGCCGGTGGACGGCGACGCCCGCCTCGACCTCGAAGGGCTGCGGGCCCTGCTGGCGTCCGGGCTCGACCTGGTGATCGTCTCCCACGTGGCCTCCCATCGCGGCGTCGTGCAGCCCGCCGAGGAGGTCGGGGCGCTGTGCCGCGCGGCGGGGGTGCCGTTCGTGCTCGACGTCTGCCAGTCACTCGGGCATGTCGAGGTACGCGGGGCGGGTGCGACCGCGTACGTGGGGACCTCGCGCAAGTGGCTGGGCGGGCCGCGCGGCGTCGGCTTCCTGATCGTCCCCGGGCTCACGCCGGCCATGGACGCCGCGGTCCCCACCCTGGGTGGCCACCTGTGGACTTCTGACGGCCCACTGCCTGAGTGCGGTGGGCCGGTGCCGGTGCCCGGGGTGGTGCCCGAGTGTGGTGGCCCGGTGCCGGTGCCCGGGGTGGTGCGGTTCGAGAGCTCGGAGGCGGCGGTCGCGGCGCGGGCCGGGCTCGGGGCGGCCGTGCTGGAGCATCACGAGCTCGGGCCGTTCGCGGTCCACGCGCACCTGGCCGACCTCGGCCGTACGGCGCGTGGCGTGCTCGACGGGGCCGGCGGGTGGCGCGTGGTCGAGCCGCTCGACGAGCCGTCCGCCCTGGTCACGCTCCGGCCGCCGCCGGGAGACAGCGCGCAGAGCGCCGCCGTCCGGGCCGCCGAGGCGTCGCTGCTGGTCAACGTCGTACCGACCGCCCGCGCGCCGCTGGACCTGCGCGAACCCGTGCTCCGCGTCTCCCCGCCACCCGGCACGCCCGTGGAGACCCTGCACGCCCTGGCCCGCATCCTCGCCCGCTGACGTCCTCGCCCGCTGACGTCCTCGCCCGCTGACGTCCTCGTCCGCTGACGTCCTCGTCCGCTGACGCCGCGCCCGCTGAAACCGCGCCCGCCGCGCCGGTCTGAGGGCGGCCCGTCACGCCGGTCAGATGGCGCTCAGGACCGAGAACCAGACGACCTTGCCGCCGTCCGCCGCGGTCACTCCCCAGTCGTCGGCGATCGCCGAGACGATCTGCAGCCCCCGCCCCGAGAGCGCGTCCGCGTCGGGCGAGCACGGGCGGGGCTCGCCGTCGCCCGGATCGAAGACCTCCCCGTACAACCGGTCCGTACGATCTTCCAGGCGTAACGCGTACGCCGACCCGCCGTAGCGGACGGCGTTGGTCACCAGTTCGCTGACGATGAGCACGCAGTCGTCGATCAGCCTTTCCAGGCCCCAGCCGGTCAGTTCGGTCCGGACCAGGGAGCGCGCCTCGCAGACACCGGCCGGCACCGACGGCAGCAGGTACGCGACCGCGCGAGTCGGAGCGGCGGACAAGGAGCTGGGGCGGGGGGACATACGCATCACGTCTCTCAGATTGGGAGCGCTCCCAACTCCACGATAAGCTCTCGCCCTCACTTATGCGAATGCGATTTCGTTACGATTCCGGACTCGGAGCGACGCGTCAGGGGATGTGGGCGACGGCGCCGTAGTTGCCCGACGCGCTCGGCTCGTCGGCGCAGGCGAGGTCACGCCCGCCGGGGTGCCACTCCGGCACCCACACCAGCCCGGGCTCCATCAGGTCGAGGCCGTCGAGCAGGGCCGCGACCTCCTCCCGCGAGCGGATCGCGAGGCGGGGCAGCGTCATGGCGACCATGTCGCGGATGGCGGGCAGCAGCTCCGGCGGGACGGCGTCGAACGTGGTGTGCAGCAGGCCGAGGAAGCTGCCCTTGGGCGCCGTGTGCTGGAGCCGCTTGACGACGTAGTGGGCGTACTCGTCGTCGTCGAGGCTGTGCGACGACAGCAGGAGCACGGCCAGGGGCCGCTCCCAGTCGATGAACGTCTGGACCACGTGGTCCTGGAGCATCTCGTCGATCTCCCGAACATCGCCGTCCACCACGCGGACCAGGTCGGTGAAGGGCTCGATGGTGGCCTGGGCGGTGGCCACCACCATCGGGTTGTTCTCGACGTACACGACGCGTACGGCGGACCCGGGCGAGGCGCGCCGGGCTATGTCGTGTAACCGGTTCCCGGCCGAGAGGCCGCTGGGGACGCCACTGCCCACGATCATGAACTGGTCCACGCCTTCGGCCGCCAGGTGGGCCACCACCCGGGACAGGAATTGTAGAACGGCGCGGGCCGCGGTCGTGA
Source organism: Nonomuraea sp. NPDC004186 (assembly GCF_053603495.1). NCBI lineage: Bacteria > Bacillati > Actinomycetota > Actinomycetes > Streptosporangiales > Streptosporangiaceae > Nonomuraea > Nonomuraea sp. NPDC004186. The sequence continues at coordinate 8,629 of NZ_JBSGFQ010000046.1, forward strand.
GGGCAGGTGTAACTTGATCAAAATGGCGCACCACGTCTTTGTCCGCCAGGAAGTTGTCCTTCCCACCTGCGGCAGCGTCGAATATCCGAGTGATTCTGGCTTGCGTCGTGTCGAGCCTGGCCAGGTTTCGGACAGCACGTCGGTGCATGAGCGTTGTCCCCTTTCCCCTCGCCGCTGACCTTTTTGCGGTAAGCGATCTTTGGACTTCACTCGATGACTCTGACCATATGTTCCAACAATTCCAGTCAATGACAATACGATAGACCGGTTATTTCGGGAAATGTTTGTGACCAGATTCTTCGTGACACGGCCGGCGTAATAGATCGTCCGCGAGTCATCCCTGGTCAGCGGCACTGTCAAGCCGCGCGGGGTACCCGGCGGGCGGCGCGGAAAGTCGCCAGGGCTCGTGGACGTACGGGGCCGGCACGGCGGCGAGTTCGGGCACATAGCGCTGGACATAGTGGCCCTCGGGGTCGTAGCGCTTGGCCTGACGTAGGGGATTGAAGGTGCGATTGGGACGGGTGTCGTTCCCCGTGCCGGCGACCCATTGCCAGTTGCCCGAATTGTCGGCCACATCGCCGTCGAGCAAGTGCTCGAAGAAGTGCCGTACGCCGTCGCGCCAGTCGAGGCCGAGATGCCTGACCAGATATGCGGCCGTGATCAGGCGGGCCCGATTGTGCATCCAGCCCTCGGCGAGCAGTTGCCTCATCCCGGCGTCCACGATGGGCAGCCCGGTCATCCCGGCCTGCCACGCCTGCAGCGCGTCCTGGTCGTGCCGCCAGCGCCGTTCGGGGTGGCGGTAGTTCTCGCGGCCGATGCGCGGGAACGCGTACGTCACCTGGTGGTGGAAGTCCCGCCAGCAGAGCTGGCGGACGAAGGCCTCGCTGCGCTCGGCGCGGCAGGCCAGCTCCAGCGGCGACAGGCAGCCGAAGCGGAGGTACGGGCTGAGCCGCGAGGTGCGGTCGCCCGCCAGGTCGTCGTGCCCCTCGGCGTAGCCGTCCAGCCCCTGGCGCAGCCAGCGGTCGGCGCGCTCGCGGGCCGCCGGCTCGCCGCCGGGCATCGGCCCGGGCGACTGGGGCCGGGGCAGCCGCCCGGCGGCCAGGCCCGAGGGCGTCCGCACCGTGCGCGGCGGCGGCAGGACCGGGCGGCGGGGGTGGCGGGTCCACGCGCGCCAGTAGGGGGTGAAGACCCGGTAGTGGTCGCCGCCGCCCGAGGGCCGCAGTGCGTCCGGTGGCACGACGGTGACGCCGGGGAAACGCAGGTACTCGATCCGCTCCCGGGCGAAGCGCTCCTCGCGCCGCCGGGCGAGCGAGCTGACGTCCGCGCCGGCGCAGATCGTCGTCGCGTCCACCTCGGCGGCCAGCTTCATCGTCTCGTGGACGACGTCGCCCTGCCGTACGACCAGGTCGCCGTCGCGGGCGCGGAGCGCGGCCCGCAGCTCGGCCAGGCACTCCAGGAGGAAACCGTGCCGGTTCCCCTCCGGTACGGCCGGGTCCAGCACGAACAGCGGCACCACCCGCTCGGCCCGCTCGCAGGCGGCGACGAGGGCGGGGTGGTCGTGGACGCGCAGGTCCCTGTTGAACAGCACGATCGCCGTGGCCATGGAGACAGTGTGAGCCGGACGCCGTTCGCGCGGCTCGCGGGAGCGCCGGGGGAGACCGGCCAGGAGCTCCAGGTGGGCCGCTACGCCTCGCGCAGGCGGATGCCGTACATCGCCAGCCAGACCACCCAGATCAGCCGGCCGGCGAGCCCGAGCGGGCCCTCCGCCGGTAGCGGCCCGGGGCTATGCCGTACTCGCGTTTGAACGCCTTGGCGAACGCGTACTCCGAGCCGTAGCCGCAGCGTTCGGCGACGCTCTGGAGTGGGGCGTCGGTGCCGAGCAGGAGTCGAGACGCGGTGCTCATCCGCCACCAGGTGAGGTAGGCCAGAGGTGGCTGGCCGACGGCGGTGACGAACCGTTTGGCGAAGGTGGCGCGGGACACGCCGGCCCGGGTGGCCAGTTCTGCGACGGTCCAGGGGTGTTCGGGGCGCCGGTGGATGTCGTGCAGTGCGGTGCCGATGGCCGGGTCGGTCAGGGCGGCGGCCCATCCGGTGGCACCGGCTGCGGACTGCTCGTCGAGCCAGGCGCGCAGGACGTACAGCAGGAGCATGTCGATGAGCGGGGCCAAGATCGCTTCGGAGCCGACGCGGGGTTCGCGTAGTTCGTCGCCCATGAGGTCGACGGTGGTGCGGAGCGAGCGGTGGTGCCCGAGCCGGGCAGGTAGGTGAATCACCGGCGGCAGGTCGGCGAGCAGCGGATGGGGGCGGACGCGGTCGAAGCTGTAGCAGACACAGAGCATCTCGGTGGCGGCGCCTGGGCCGGGGATGTTCAAGTCGGTGATCAGAGATTCGCCGTCGCGGACAGGACGGAAGTCGGTCAAGGGGCCGCCGGGCCGGTCGGCCAGCACGTGCCCCCGCCCCGGCGCGGTGAACAGCACGTCGCCGACACCGAGCGTCAACGGTGCGCCGTCAGGGGAGATCAGGCAGCACGCGCCCTGCAGAACGATGTGGCAGCAGGCCGAGTCGCCGGCCGGGAACCGCACGCCCCAGGGCTCCCAGCATCTGGTCCGACCCGCGTACGGCCGTCCGGCGCGCATCGCGGCGAGCACGTCACCGAGAACGTCCATTGCTGCAACTTAGCAATGATCATTAGACGCTGGGACATCTATTTCGGACGGCAAGATATTCATCATCTGTCATCGGCTCCTTACGGTGGATCGCGGACAAGCTTTCGATCTTGATGCCTGAGGGATGCGCCTGTGCCTGTCATGCCACCGACCAATACGGCCGATGCCGGCCTCGCTCCGGCTACGACCGCGACCACCTGGGCCGCTGCCTGGACCACCTCGATGCAGCGTCCGAGTGAGAGCTTCGCCCCGAACTGGTCCCAGGAGGGCTTCGCGAGCCAGACCGTCCGCCAAGTGCTCCGGGTCACCGCCGACGGCGACGCGGTCCGGATCCGGCTGTCGAACGTCTACGGGACCGGCCCGCTCACGATCACCGGGGCCACCATCGCCGCCTGTGCGGATGGCGCCGCCATCCAGGAGGCTACTCTTCGGCACCTCACCGTCGATGGGAAGCGGACGTTCACGATCGCGGCCGGTGCGGAACTCGCCAGCGACCTGACACCGTTCAGGACGGCGCCGTTGGACAAGGTGACGATCACGTTCTATGCGGCCGAGCCGACCGGCCCCGCGACATTCCACGCCCAGGCGCTGGCGACCAACTACCGTGCCGACGGAGACCACCGGGACGACGCCGACGGCACGGCGTTCGCTGAGACCTCGCAGTCCTGGTACTACCTGAGCGGGCTGGACGTGACCGGCGGCCCGGTGCGGCCTGCGGGCGTCGTGCTGTTCGGCGACTCCCTCACCGAGGGCGTGGGCAGCGCCCTGGACGCCGACCGCCGCTACCCGGACGCGCTCGCCGAGCGCCTGGCCTCGGCGGGCCGTCCCCGCGCCGTGCTGAACCAGGGCATCGGCGGCAACCGGGTGACGGTCGACTCGGCCTGGCTCGGTGACAGCGCGGTGTCCCGGTTCCGTCGCGATGTCCTCGGTCAGCCGGGCGTGGGAACGGTCGTCATCCTGCTGGGCATCAACGACATCGGTATCAGCGAGGTGGCCGAGGCGTCGCCGTTCCCCACCTTCGCGCCGTATGTCGAGGTCTCCTCCGGCGAGGTCATCGCAGGCTTCCGCGACATGATCCAGCAGGCCCGCACCGCAAGGCTGCGGGTCGTCGGGGCCACGGTGATGCCCGCGGGGCCTTCGGCGTTCTCCACCGCGAGCAGCGAGGCCAAACGCGCCGCCATCAACGCCTGGATCCGCACCTCGGGCGAGTACGACGCGGTCATCGACTTCGACCGTGTGGTGGGCTCGCCCGAGGACGCGTTCCGGCTCGACCCGGCCTTCGACTCCGGTGACCACCTGCACCTCAACGATGCCGGATACCGCGCCATGGCCGACGCCATCGACCTGTCCGACCTCGGCTGAACACCCTGCATCCCCACGAAGGAGTCTCGATGTCATTCCACGTCGTCGTCGGAACCAGCGCCTCGGGAATCGCCACCGCGCGCCTGCTCGCCGAATCCGGTGAGCGTGTCCGCATCCTCAGTCGGCGTGGCGGCGGGCCCGAGCATTCGCTGATCGAACCGATCGCCGCCGACGCCCGCGACGCCGCCCGGCTCACCGAGCTGACCAGTGGCGCCACGACACTGTTCAACTGCGCCACACCGGCCTACGACCTGCTGCCCGTGGAGACCCCGGCGCTGGCGGCCGCGCTGCTGATCGCAGCCGAACGCAGCGGCGCCGGGTACGTCAACCTGAGCAACACTTACGGATACGGCCCTCCGGCCCCAGGCGAGCCCCTGACCGAAGATCTCCCCATGTCGCCGACCACCATCAAGGGACGGGTCCGGGCGCAGATGTGGGAGGACGCCATCACCGCCCACAACGAGAGACGGATTCGATTCACCGAAGTGCGGCCCGGTGACTTCATCGGACCCCGCCAACTATCGATGTTCAATCTGCTGATCGCGCCGCCGGTGCTGGCCGGCGAGCCCGCGGTCGTACCGGCAGACCTGGACGCACCGCACAGCTGGAGCCACCCCGGCGACGCCGCGAACGCATTGGTCACCCTCAGTCGCGACGAGCGGGCATGGGGCCGGGCCTGGCATGTGCCTCCCATCTCCGACGTCACCGTACGCGAGGTGACGGAAAGGTTCGCCGAGCTGGCCGGAGCTCCCGCGCCACAACTGATCAGCATGTCACCCCTGGACCTGCACAAAGCCGGCCTCGCCGACCCGATCATGGCGCAGACATGGGAGATGCAGTATCAGTACCAGCGCCCCTTCATCCTGGACGCCTCACTGACCGTGAAGACCTTCGGCCTAACCCCCACCCCACTCGACGACGTGCTCCTGGAAACCGTCAAGTCGTTCGCCAACTAGGGGGATCCTGGGCGGAGATGTCGCGCTACTTATATTCAACATAAGTAGCGCAAAGCCTTAGGGTGCAAGTCGTGGAGGCAGAGGTGGGGCCGCGCCGTTACGACTCGCTGCGCCGTACGACGCAGGCGCTGGAGACGCGGGCCGAGATCGCCCGAGCCGCGCGGCGGCTGTTCGTCGAGCGCGGCTGGGCGGCGACTACCGTACGCGACGTGGCCCGCGAGGCGGGGGTCTCCGTGCCGACGGTCTATTCGGTGTACGGCAACAAGACCGGCCTGACCCGGGCCCTGGCCGACGCCGCCGACCTGTCGGCCGACCCGTCCCAGCAGCTCGCGGAGCTGGAGGCCCCCGGGACGGATCCCGCGCGGCAACTGGCCGCGATGGCCGGCTTCGACCGGCGCCTGTACGAGCGCGCCGGGGACGTCATCACCCTGCTGCGCGAGGCCGGCCGCGTCGAGCCCGAGCTGGCGACGGTCTACCGCGACGGCCGCAGGCGGGCCGACGAGACCCGCACGGCGGTGTTCTCCTCCTGGCCCGCCGGCGCGCTCCGCCCGGGCCTGGATGTGCCGGCGGCCGTGGACGTCTATGCGGGCATGTGCAGCATCGACGTCTACGCCACGCTCACCGCCGAGCGCGGCTGGTCACCCGAGCGGGTCGAGCGCTGGTGGAGCGAGGCGCTGGTCCGCGAGCTGCTGAGCTGACCGAAAGCGGCTTTCTCGTGATCGGCCTGCCAGTCGACCAGGCGGCGCCTGTCATCCACTGGTCGCCACGTGAAGGGGCTCGCGGGTGGCGGCGGCGCGGTCGCGCCACCAGTGCAGGCCGGCGGCTTCGGCCTGCTGTTCGAGGGTGGTGAGGTGGGCGGCGGCGGTGTCGTGATGGCCGGTGGCGGTTGCGAGCAGGGCGAGGTACCAGTCGACGGGGGCGAGCCGGTTGGCCCGCCAGAGGGTGTGCTGGAAGCGGGGCCAGGGCAGCGGGAGGCGTTCGAGCAGGGCCTCGCAGCGCGCGGCGGCCTGGTCGGCGCCGGCGATGTCGAAGGTCTCCAGCCGGTTGTGGGTGTCCATCATTCCGGCCAGCAGCTCGACGCGGGGGTTGCGGGTGCGCCGCGCCAGCTCGTGGAGCTCGCCGGTGAGCTTGATCAGCTCGGGCAGGGACTGGGGCTGGGGGATCGAGAGGTGGCGGGCGTTGAGGGCGCGGATGAGCAGGTGAGGGTCGCCGAGGCGGCGGGCCATGGCGACGGCCTGGGCCGAGAGGGTGTCGCAGCGGGGGTCGGCGGTGCCGTCGTAGAGCTCCTGGGCGAGGCGGGCCAGCAGGAGCGCGCGTTCGGGGGAGTCGGTGGCGGGGAGGTCGTCGAGGGCGGTTTCCAGGCGGTGCACGAGAGGGCGGTGGACCGTCTCGTAGGGGTCGCGCAGCACCCAGAGGGCGGGGGTGTCGAGCGCGGTGAGAGCCCGGACGACCAGGTCACGACCGGCGGGGACGCGGTCGGCGGTGCGCGGTCCGGTGGGGACGCGGTCGGCGGTGTGCGGTCCGGTGGGGACGCGGTCGGCGGTGTGCGGTCCGGTGGGGACGTGGCCGGCGGGGATGCGGTCGGCGGTGCGGAGGGCGGCGGCGGCGCTCCGGCGGGCGGTGGCCGGATCGCCGGCGGCCAAGAGCGCGCGGGTGTGGCAGAGCAGCAGCTCCACGTGCTGGGTGGGATCGCCGCCGGCCGCGTCGTGAGCGGCCACCGCGTGCCCCCACCAGGTGGCCGCCTCCTGGTAGGCCAGGCGCAGGCCGGACTGCTCGGCCGCCGCGGTGGCCCAGTGCACGGCCTGGCCGTACGACTCCCGCCCGGCCTGTACGGCGTGGTGCGCGATGACGGCCACGTCGGTCGACGGGCGGGCGGCCAGCGCGGCGGCCAGGTCGCGGTGGACGGCGGCCTTGCGCAGCGGCGGGAGATCCCGTACCAGCGCCTCCCTGACGAGGTCGTGGGCGAAGGCCAGCCGGCCGCCCCCGGCGACCTGGAGAAGACCCGAGCGGACCGCACGGTCGAGCAGGTCGCCCGCCAGACTCGAACGGACCGCGCGGTCGAGCAGGTCGCCCGCCTCCTGGCCCGCGACCTCGGTCACGATCGCGGGGTCGAACTCCCTGCCGATCACGGCGGCGACCTCCAGCGCCGCCGGGTCCCCGGCCAGCGCGTCGAGCCGCTGCCGCACCAGCTCGGCGACGCCGTCCGGGACGGCGTCCATGGCCTCTCCCTGGGCCAGCAGCCGGAGGCTTTCCCGGATGAAGAACGGGTTGCCCGCGGTCCGCCCGGCGATCCGCAGCGCGGCGTCCGCGTCGAGCTCCACCCCCAGGTCCGCCGCCATGGCCCGCACCGCGGCCGGCTCCAGGCCGGACATGCGCAGGCTCAGCAGGTCGTAGTGGGCGAGCCGGCCCAGCGGGTCGTCGCACCCGGTGCGGAACGCCGCGACCAGCGTGACCGAGGCCGCCCGCAGCAGCACGACGAGATCCCTGAGCAGGTCCAGCGACGCGGCGTCGGCCCACTGCAGGTCGTCCAGGACGATCACCAGCGGCCGGGCGCGCGCGGCCGACGACAGCCACCGGGCCATGGCCTGGTTCCGCTGGAACAGCATCCCGTCGGCCGGACCCGCCGGGGTCCCGGCGTCGAGCAGCCCGGCCAGCGCCTGCCGGTCCGGTGGCGGGCAGTGGTGTTCGAGCGCCTCCAGGACCTGGATCCACGGCCACAGCGGCGGCGTGCCCTCGGCGTCGTGGCAGCGTCCGCGGAGCACGAGCTGCCCGAGCCGGGCGGCGCAGTGCGTCCCGAACTCCTCCAGCAGGAGCGTCTTGCCGATCCCCGGCTCGCCGCTCACCGCCGCCAGTGACAGGCCGGCGTCGGCGGCCCGCGCGGCCAGCGCCGTCAGCTCGGCGAGCTGCCGGTCGCGCCCGCGCATGGCGGGAGTGGACGGGAGCGCGGAGACGAACGCAGGGGTGGACGGGGGCGTGGAGACGAACGCGGGGGTGGACGGGGGCGCGGTGACGAACGCAGGGGTGGACGGGGGCGCGGTGACGAACGCGGGGGTGTCGTGCGCGGGGAGCAACGAGCCCGCCTGCCGCAGGATGTCCTGCTCCAGCGCGCGCAGCTCGGGGCTCGGGTCGAGGCCGAGCTGGTCGGCCAGCAGCTCGGCCGCGTGGCGCAGCACGCCCAGCGCCTCCGCCTGGCGGCCGGTACGGTACAGGGCCAGCGCGAGCAGGCTCCACAGCCGCTCGCGCAGCGGGTTCGCGACCGCCTCGGTCTCCAGGTCCGTGATCACCGCCTGGGCCCGGCCCAGCTCCAGGAGCACGTTCGCGCGCCGTTCGAGCGCGACCAGCCGCAGCTCGCGCAGCCGGCTCACCTCGGTGACGGCCCACGGCTCCTCGGCGAACTCCCCGTAAGGCGTGCCGCGCCACAGCCCGAGCGCCTCCTCCAGGCAGGCCAGCGCCTCCACCGGTGGCCGCAGCTCCGCCCGGCGCAGCAGCTCGGCGAACCGGTCGGCGTCCACGTGCTCGGCGGCGAGCAGGTAACCGGGCGGCCGGCCGATCAGCAGTCCGGGCCGGGCGCGCGGGAGGCGGCCGGGCTCGAGGGCGCGGCGCAGGTTCGACACGTACGAGTGCAGCGTGGGCAGGGCGCTGGGCGGCGGCGCTCCGGCGTACAGGTCGTCGATCAGGGCGTCGGAGGAGACCACCGTTCCCCGCGCGACCAGCAGCCGCGCCAGCACCGCCCGCGGGCGTGCCCCGCCCAGCGCGACGGCCCGCCCGTCACCGGCACGGACCTCCAAGGGCCCCAGAACTCGGAATTCCACCGGCCAAGTGTGATCAAGCCGACTTGGAGCACACTGCAGCGCAACTTGGAACCGATGGGGCACTTAGTCCGAGCGGAAGGCGAAAGATGCTCGATCATCCGCGATTACCCCCTCCTCTATCGGCGTAACTCGGGTTACATTCACGGTGATTTGCCCTCTCTTATCCCCCGAGTAGACCGAAGGGAGAGGCAATGCGAGTGAGAACCGTGATCGCGGCCGTGTCTGCCGCGGCGATCCTCCTGCCCGCCGCCGCCCACGCCTCCGGGAGCGCCGGGAGCGCCGCGAGCGCCCCGGCCCCGCCTCCCGACAGTGACTTCCAGAAGGTGACGCTCAACGACAATCCGGGCGAGCCGATGGACCTGGCGGTGTTACCGGATTCGAGGGTGCTGCACACCACCCGGCGTGGCGACGTCTGGTTGAACGACCCGAAGACCGGCCTCAACACGCTGGCCGCCCGGCTCGACGTCTACCGGCACGACGAGGAGGGGCTGCAGAGCATCGCCCTCGGCCCCGGCTTCGGCACCGGCTCCAAGAAGGACGACTGGGTCTACCTCTACTACTCGCCACCTCTCGACACCCCGATCGACGACCCCGCGACGCCGGACGTCAACGAGGGCGACGCCCCGGTCACCGGCAAGCCCGCGGACTTCGCGCCCTTCAAGGGGCTGATCCGGCTGTCCCGGTTCCGCTTCACCGGCTCCACCATCGACCTGCGCACCGAGCAGCGCGTCCTCGACGTGCCCGTGGACCGCGGCATCTGCTGCCACGTCGGCGGGGACATCGTCTTCGACGCCGCCGGCAACCTCTACCTGTCGACCGGCGACGACACGAACCCGTTCTCCTCCGGCGGCTACACCCCGCTCGACGAGCGGGCGGACCGGAACCCGGCGTTCGACGCCCAGCGCAGCGCCGGCAACACCAACGACCTGCGCGGCAAGATCCTGCGCGTCAAGGTCCGCCAGGACGGCTCCTACACGATCCCGCGCGGCAACCTCTTCCCGCCGGGGACCGCGGGCACCCGGCCGGAGATCTACGCGATGGGCCTGCGCAACCCGTTCCGCATCGAGGTCAACCGGTCCAACGGTGACCTCTACGTCGCCGACTACTCGCCCGACGCGGGGGAGGCCGATCCGCAGCGGGGTCCGGCGGGGAACGGCAAGTGGACGAAGATCCGCAAGGCGGGCAACTACGGCTGGCCGTACTGCGCGACGGCGCGGCTCCCGTACGTCGACTACGACTTCGCGACCGGCGCGTCCGGCAACGCGTTCGCCTGCGCCGCACCCGTCAACGAGTCGCCGCACAACACCGGCCTGCGCCGGCTGCCGCCGGTGGTCCAGCCGGACGTGTGGTACTCGTACGGGCCGTCGCAGGAGTTCCCGCAGCTGGGCACCGGCGGCATCGGCCCGATGGCCGGGCCCGCGTACGCCTACGACCCGCGCGCCGCGCAGGGCCGCACCACCGTGGCCTGGCCCAGGTACTACGACGGCGTCCCGCTCTTCTACGAGTGGACCCGCGACTACGTCAAGGCGTTCCACCGTGACGGGCGGATCGAGGACGTGCTGCCGTCGCTCGTGTTCGACAACCCGATGGACATGGAGTTCGGCCCCGACGGCGCGCTCTACGTGCTGGAGTACGGCGACGGCTACTTCCAGGAGAACCCGGACGCCCAGCTCTCACGCTTCGACTACATCGGCAAAACCGGCAACCACACTCCCGTCCCGGCCGCCGCCGCGTCGGTGACCGCCGGCCACGCGCCGCTCACCGTCGACTTCACCAGCGCCGGCACGACCGACGCCGACGGGGACCGGATCCGCTACGCCTGGGACTTCGACGCCGACGGCCGGGTCGACTCCCGCAGCCCGCAGGCGTCGTACACGTACCGGCAGAACGGCCTCTACAACGCCACGCTGCGCGTCAGCGACGAGGCCGGCAGGTCGGCGGCGACGTCGGTGCGGATCGTGGTCGGCAACGCCGCGCCGGTCGTCGAGCTGGTCCGGCCCGCCGACGGGCAGACGTTCAGGTTCGGCGACGCCGTCGAGTTCGAGGTGCGGGTCACCGACGACCAGCCGGTGAACTGCGCCAACGTGACCGTGGACTACATCCTCGGCCACGACGAGCACGGCCACCCGCAGACCACGGCCCGCGGCTGCACGGGCTCCATCCAGACCACCGTGCCGAGCGGGCACGATCCGGAAACCGATCACCTCACCGGCGTCTTCGTCGCGACCTACACCGACCCCGGCGGCGCGGACCTGCCCTCGCTGACCGGCAGCGACGAGGTCATCCTCCAGCCCACACGTTAGGAGACCCCCCATGTGCTACGGATACGGCCCCAGCAGGCGCTCCCTGCTCGCCGCGGGCCTCGGACTCGGGGCGGCCGCCGTCGCCGCCGCCTCCCCGGCCGCCGCCGCGGCCACCGCGCACCACCCCGCCAGGAACCGCATCCCCCGGGACCAGATCAGCATCCAGCTCTGGACGGTACGCGACGATCTCGCCAAGAACTACGACGCCACCCTCGCCTACCTGGCCGAGACCGGCTACCCGAAGATCGAGGTCGCGCTCGGCTACTTCGGCCGCACGGCCAGGCAGCTCCGTACGTTCCTCGACGGGCTCGGCATCCGGGCCAGCTCCAGCCACGACGGCCTCACCGCCGACCAGGCCGCCCTGGACACGAAGATCGAGAACGCGCTGACCCTCGGCCAGTCCTTCATGGTCGTCCCCTACCTGAACTCGACCAGCCTGGACGAGTGGAAGGCGTGGGCCGAGCGCATGAACGTCGAGGCGCAGGCCGCCCGCGCGGCCGGTCTGCGCTACGGCTACCACAACCACGCCCACGAGTTCACGACCGACCTCGGAGGCGGGAAGACCCCCTGGGACGTGCTCACCTCCGAGCTCGACCCCCGCCTGGTCCACCTGGAGATCGACATCTACTGGGCGGTCACCGGCGGCGTCGGACGCGGCGCCGCCGACCCGGTGCGCTTCGCCCTCGACGTCATCCGCAGGGCGCCGCAGCGCGTGCTGCAGTTCCACGTCAAGGACCGGCACCTGGACGGCGACATGGCCGACCTCGGCACCGGGACCATCGACTTCCGGCGGATCTTCGAGAAACACCAGGTGAAGGAGTACATCGTCGAGAACGACACTCCCGACGTGACCCCCCGGCAGACCGCGGAGGTCGGCTACCGCTACCTGCGCAAGCTCCGATACTGACCACGGTCGGACCCGCCGGGCCCGCCCCCGGGCCCGGCGCTTATTTCAGCGCGAAACCATTCAGTACGATGCCTTCGTGACGCGATGGCTCAACGACGACGAACAGCGGGCCTGGCGGGCCTTCGGGCTGGCCAGCCGCCTGCTGACCGACCGCCTGGAGCGCGACCTGCTGGCCGGGGCCGGCATGCCGCCGACCTACTACGAGCTGCTGGTCCTGCTCTCCGAGGCGCCTGAGCGGACCATGCGCATGAGCGAGCTGGCGCACTGGACCAACTCCAAGCCCAGCCGCATCTCCCACGCGGTCAACAAGCTCGAGGAGAAGGGATGGGTGCGCAGGGAGCACTGCGTGGACGACCGGCGTGGCTGGCTCGCCGTCCTGACCGACGACGGCCTGGCCGCGCTGCGGGCCACGGCTCCCCGCCACGTGGCCAGTGTGCGCGAGCACCTGATTGACCTGCTCACCCCGGAGCAGCTGCGGCAACTGGAGGACATCAGCCAGGTCCTCCTCGATCACCTCATCGAGCCGGACGGCGCGCAGTAGGCAGGCCGGGCCCGTCCCCGCCGCCGCGTATACGCGCCGTCAACGTTCCGCATGCGGGCGGGTCCTACGGTCGTGGGCCATGTCGAGTCATCGGATATCGCCGGAGCACCGGTACCCTCCCGAAGCTCCGGAGAGCGCCGTCGCCACGGGGCCGGAGCAGGAGCAGGAGGACGGCGGCGGCGTCATGACGCTGCTCGAACGCATCGGATCCGTCGTCGTGCCGATCACGGTGGCGCTCTATGCGGTCCTCTACATCGGCGTCGAGCAGATGTACGCCGTCTTCGGCGTCAACCCGCAGCAGGTGGGCGTCGACCAGTCGGTCCTGCTCGGCCGGCTGACGAGCACCCTGGTCCTGCTCCTGCTGGTCGCCCTTCCGCTGCTCGGCGTCATCGCCGGCCTGGCATGGCTGATCGACAAGATGACCGGCGGCGCGGCGAACAGGCTCTTCCAGGGGGTCAGGAAGCGGCCCTGGATCGCCGCCACGGTGGCGGCGCTGTGGTGCGGTGCGACGTACTGGGGCATCTTCCGCATCTTCGGCACGCTTGACCTGTTCGTCATGGTCGTCGTCGCGGTGGGGCTGGGCGTGCTGGCCTTCCTGATCCCGTTCCGGCTGATGCGCCGCAAGCCCGTCGGGCGCGCCGGGACGAAGGTGATCGTCGGCGGCCTGACCGGCGTCGGCCTGGGGTTCCTGCTCATCCTGAGCCTCGTCGAGGGCGCGATCGACGTCCAGGAGACCGGCCAGGCCAGCGAGCTGCTGGGCGCGGTCGGCTTCCAGGACCAGTGGACGGTGGTCAAGAGCGCCGAGGACGACAAGCCGCTCTACGACGGCCGCTGGATGATGCTGCTCGGCGAGAGCGACGGCACGTACGTCATGTACGACTGCGACAAGCTCGAGACCTTCCGCAGGCCCATGGAGACCACCAACCTCAGCCGGATCCAGCTCGATCCCGAGCGCAGAGAGGGCTTCACCTGCGGCGACCTCGCCCAGCAGGACAGCGGCAACTAGCTCCGACCCATCGGAAAACACTCACGCAAGGAGATTGAAATGCTCACCATCCTGCTCGGCGCCGTGATCGGCGGGGCCGTCGTGGGCGGCCTCGGCCGGCTGCTCCTGCCCGGACGCCAGGACATCGGCTGGTTCGCCACCATCGCCGCGGGCATCGTCGCCGCCGGGGTCGGCACCGGGATCGCCTACCTGTTCGGCTTCAGCGAGAAGACCTGGCTGGTGATCGTCGTGCAACTCGTCCTCGCCGTCGCCTGCGTGGCGGCCGCCACGAGCATGCTGGGCAAGAAAAGCAGGTCCTGAGGCCACGGACGCGGCCGTCGCCGGAGCATCGGGCTCCGGCGGCGGCCGTTCGCATGTGTTGAATCTGGTCACTAGTTATGCACAAGGGCGAACGTACGATCTCCGCTTGTTTCTCACGTTCTGACAGCGGAGATGTCCATGCCCAAGATCATTATCGCCGCCACGCCCGCCAACGGGCACGTGGCTCCCCTCCTCGCCGTCGCCGCCGATCTGGTGCGGCGCGGTCACGAGGTCACCTTCCTCACCGGCACGAGGTTCAAGGAGCGTGCGGAGGCCGTCGGCGCGTACTTCACGGCGCTCCCCGAGGAGGCCGACTACGATGACCGGCGGATGGACCTGGAGTTCCCCGAACGCGGGCAGCTCCCTCCCGGCCCGGTCCAGCTCGGGTTCGACGTCAAGCACATCTTCGGCGACCCGGTTCCGGCCCAGTACGAGGCGCTGCGGCGGCTGCTGGCCGACATCCCGGCCACCGCGGTGATCACCGACAACCTGTTCCTCGGGGCCCTGCCGCTCTCCCTGGCCTCCGGGCCGGACACGCGTCCGATCACCGTCAGCGTGGGCGTCTCGCCGCCGCCCCCGGCGACCGGCTGGGGCCCCGAGATCCACGTGGACGCGCAGCAGCATCTGGAGAAGCTGTTCGAGTCGGTCGGGGTGAGCCTTCCCGAGTTCGTGCTCACCGGCCTGATCACCGTCCCCGACCACTACCTGCAGCTGACCGTCCCCGGGTTCGAGTTCCCCCGTGACGACCTCCCGAGCTCCTTCCGCTTCGTCGGCCCCCTGCCGTCGGCGCCTCCCGGGGCCTTCGAGCGGCCGTCGTGGTGGAGGGAACTGTCGGACGGCCGCCCGGTCGTGGTGACGACGCAGGGGACGTTCGCGAACGTGGACCTGGAGGAGCTGGTCGTCCCCACGCTGCGCGTCCTCGCCGACTCCGACGTCCTCGTCGTCGCCGCGACCGCGCGGCCGGGCGGTGTCGAGGACGTGCGGAGCCTCATGGAGACCGTTCCCGACAACGCCCGGGTGGCCGACTTCATCCCCTTCGACCTGCTGCTGCCCCATGCCGACCTCCTGGTCACCAACGGTGGCTACGGCGGGGTGCACACCGCCCTGCGGCACGGTGTCCCGCTCGTCGTCGCGGGCGTCACGGAGGACAAGCCGTTGATCGCCGCCCGGGTCGAGTGGAGCGGTACGGGCGTCAACCTGGCCACCGCGCGACCCGACGACGCCGCACTCCGCTCGGCCGTGAACACCGTCCTGTCGACGCCGTCCTACCGCGCCCGCGCACGGGAGCTGCGCGAGGAGATCGCCGGCTTCGACGCCCTGGAGTCCATCGCCGAACTGGTGGCGGCTCGTCGAGGGTGAGCCGCGGTCACACTTCGGTCAGTCCTTGGTCACAAGGGGCGGCCTACGATTTCCCGCGGTCTGACCAGGGGTCTTACCGATGGGGGGAGGAACGATCGATCATGAAGACTGGGTTGCGGTTCGCCCTGCTGGGGCCGGTCAGGGGATGGCGCGGTGACGCGGAGCTCGACCTCGGCGCACCCCAGCAGCAGGCGTTGCTCGCCTTCCTGCTGTTACGCGAGGGCGAGGCGGCGTCGATCGACGAGATCGTGGACGCGCTGTGGGGGGAGCGGCCGCCGGAGAGCGCGCGGGCCGTCGTGCGTACCTATGTGTGCCGGCTGCGCCGTGTCGTGTCATCCGGCGAGGACGACGATCGGGTGATCAGGTCGTCCGGTTGCGGTTACGTCATCTCCACCGGCACGGTGTCCGTGGACTGGCACACCTTTC
Source organism: Nonomuraea sp. NPDC004186 (assembly GCF_053603495.1). Taxonomy (NCBI): domain Bacteria; kingdom Bacillati; phylum Actinomycetota; class Actinomycetes; order Streptosporangiales; family Streptosporangiaceae; genus Nonomuraea; species Nonomuraea sp. NPDC004186. Next base: position 24,267 of record NZ_JBSGFQ010000046.1, read on the forward strand.
TCGGGCAGGTGCGGGAGGCGCAGGCCGTACGGGCTCGGGGGAATGCGGCCGAGGCGGCCGGCCTGCTGCGCGGCGCCCTGCGGCTGTGGCAGGGCCCGCCTCTGGGCGGGGCCCGCGGCGACTACGTCGACCAGGAGCGGACCCGTCTGGTCCAGCGCCGGGTCGCCGCGCTGGAGGAGCGGCTGTCGCTCGACCTGGAGCTCGGCCGGCACGCCGAGGCGAGCGAGGAGCTGGCCGAGGCCGTCGCCGCCGAGCCCATGCGCGAGCGGCTGCGCGAGCTGCAGATGGTCGCCCTCTACCGGTCGGGCCGGCAGGCGGAGGCGCTGGGCGCCTATGACGAGGTACGGCGGTTGCTCGCGGCGGAGCTCGGCATCGACCCCGGCACCGGCCTGCGCGAGCTGCACCAGCGCATCCTGCGCGCGGACCCCGGACTCGACCCGCCGGTGCCGGGCCCGGGACCGGTCGTCGCGCCCGAGCGGCCGCCCGCCCAGTTGCCCGCCGCGCCACCCGGCTTCGTGGGCAGGGAGGCGGAGCTGGCCGCCGTCCACGACACGCTCGGTCCCGGCGGGTGGACGCCGGTGGTGGCGATCACCGGGCTCGGCGGGGTGGGGAAGACCGCGCTGGCCGTCCAGGCGGCGCACGCGATGCGGGACCGGTTCCCGGACGGCCAGCTCTACGCCGATCTCGGAACGTCCGCCGGTCGCCCGGCGGACCCCGCCGAGGTCCTGGGCTTCTTCCTGCGCTCCTTCGGCGTGCCGGGGGATCGGCTGCCCGACCGGCTCGAGGAGCGGGCGGCGCTGTGGCGAACCGTGCTGGCCGACCGGCGGGTGCTGATCCTGCTGGACGACGCCGGCGACGCGGACCAGGTACGCCACCTGCTGCCGGCGGCGCCCGGCTGTGCCGCGATCGTCACCACCTGGCGGCACCTGATCGACCTGCCCGGCGCCCGCTGGATCGGGCTCGACGCCCTGCCCCCGGCGGACGCGCTGGAGCTGCTGGCCCGGCTGGCCGGCCACGGGAGGGTCCTCGGGCACCGGCAGGACGCGGTCGAGCTGGTCGATCTGTGCTCGTACCAGCCACTGGCCGTACGCGTGGCCGCGGACCTGCTGCAGGCCCGGCCGCACTGGACGGTGCGGCAGGTCCGCATGCGCCTGGAGGACGACCTGTACCGGCCCGCGGGCGCGAACGACGGCTGCGCGCTGATCGAGGCGCCCTTGCTGCTGGCCCAGAGCCGGCTCGATCCGCAGCAGGCCACGGCCTTCCGGCTCGCCGCGCTGCCCGACTACGGCGAGCTGACGGCAGAGTCGGTCGGGGCGCTGCTCGGCCTGCCGCGACCGCGGGCCCACCGGCTGCTGGAGTCGCTGGTCGACGCGCACCTGCTGCTGGCCGGGCCGGGCGGGACCTACCGGTACCACGGCCTGGTCAAGGCGTTCGCGAGGCGGCAGGCGTGGGCGTGCGAGGGCGTCGAACAGTGCGACGCCGCGCTGAGCCGGCTGCTGAGGCACCACTCACGGCGACCGGCGGTCCTGCCCATGGGCTGATCCGCCGTCGAGTTTGGCGGTGAGGGCCGCCCTGGCCTCGGTCCGGGAGTCGTAGAGGCGTTCCAGGGCGGCCCGCCAGCTCGACCTGGCCGCGCCGGGATCACCGGCGGCATCCAAGGCGTCGCCGAGCCGCTCCAGCACCAGAGCGTCGTGGTCACGACCGTGCCAGCTCTGGCCGTCGCCCAGCGCCAGGGACCTGCGGTAGTTGTCGATCGCCGCACGGTGCTCTCCCAGGAGGTGATGCGCCCAGCCGATGGTGTAGAGGACGAAGCTCTGGCCGACCACGTTGGTCTGCAGCTTCAGCGATCGCCGGCTGTACGCCAGGCCCGCGCGCGGCTCGCCCAGCCGGATCAGCACCCAGCCCACCGCGTTCAGGGCACCGGCCTCCTCGAACGGGGTCGCTCCCTCCTGGCGGGACAACACGAGGCAGCGCCGCGCGTGGCGCAGCGCCTCCTGATAACGGCCCTGCCGGTCGTGCAGGCGGGTCAGTTCGAGATGGGCGACGGACTGGCCCTTCACGTCCCCCAGTTCGGTGAACAGGCTCAAAGCACGCCGGTAGGCGTCGTGCGCCTCGCCGGGCAGCCCGGCACGCGTGCACGCCGACGCCAGGGCGTGCAGGGCGTGGGCGTGCATGCGCGGGTCACCGAGCCGCTCCGTGGCCCGCACCGCGGTCCGCGCCAGCGCCAGCACCCGCTCCGCGGGGCGCATCAGGATCAGGTACGTATGCGCCGACCAGGCCAGATGCGCGACGTGGTGGTCGAGCCCGAGCCGGGCGGCGTGCTCGACGGTGGCGAGGACGGCATCCTCCTCGGCGCCGAACCAGGCCAGCGCCCGGACCGTGTCGTCGATCGGGTCCGGGGTGACGCCGTCCTGCGGCTCGGGGAAGGGAATCGTGTTCTGGCCCGGTTTGATCAGCTCCGAGCAGCGGTGCGCCGTACGGAGGTAGTGGTCCAGCAGCCGGTGCAGTGCGGCGCTGACATCGTGATCCGCCTCCTCCTCGGCCGCCGTCTCGGCGGCGTACGCGCGGATCAGGTCGTGGAACGTGAAGCGGCCCGGCACGTGCTCGGTGAGCAGGTGGGCGGCGGTGAGCTCCAGCAGCGGCGGGCGCACGCCGGAAAGGCTCAGGCCGGCCAGGCCGGCCGCGGCCGACGCGCTGATGTCGGGCCCCGGCGCGGTGCCGAGCAGCCGGAACAGCCGGGCCGCCGCCGGGGTGAGCGCGCGGTAGGACCAGGAGAACACCGCCTGCGGGGCCGCCGTCGCGTCGAAGCCGGTGAAGCCGTCCAGGTTGCCGCGCGCCTGGCGCAGCTCGGTCGCGATGGACGCCAGCGTGAAGGACGGGTGGGTCAGAGCGCGGGCGGCGACGGCGACCAGCGCGAGCGGCAGCCCGCCGCACAGGGACAGGATCTGGGCGGTCGCGTCCGGCTCCGCCTCCACCCGCGCCGCGCCCAGCCGGGCACGCAGCAGGTCGGCGGCCTCGCGGGGCGGCAGCGGTTCCAGGACCAGCGGGTGGGCGCCGGCGAGCCCGTCGAGCCGGTTGCGGCTGGTCACGATGACGAGGCAGCCGGGAGACGCGGGCAGCAGCGGGCGTACCTGCCGGGCGTTCCGGGCGTTGTCGAGCAGCAGGAGCATTCGCCGTCCGGCGACGCGGTCGCGGAACAGCGCGGCCCGCGCCTCCACGTCGACCGGGATCTCCTCCGCTGCCACGCCGAGGCCGGCCAGGAGCGCGTCCAGTGCCTCACCGGCGCTCATCGCCTGGTCGCTGGGGTGGAAGCCGCGCAGGTTCAGGAACAGCTGCCCGTCGGCGTAGTGGTGGGCGACCTGATGCGCCCAGCGCACGGCCAGGGTGGTCTTGCCGATGCCGCCCATGCCGTAGATGACCCTGACCTGCGCGGCGTCCGGCCCGGCGTGGTCCTCCTCCGGAGTCGGCAGCTGGGCCAGCTCCGCGTGGCGCCCCTCGAAGACCGGCGGATCGGCGGGCAGCTGGGCGGGCCTGGCCACGCTCGCCCACGCCCCGGGCTGGGCGGGTCCGGTCATGCTCAGCCGCGCTGCGGGCCCGGTCATGCTTGCCCGCGCCCCTGGCTGGGCGGCTGGACGGCGCAGCACGTCCTCTCCCGCGGCCGTCAGCTCCGGCCCCGGGTCGATGCCCAGATCCTCGGCCAGCCGGGCGCGGACCTGGAGATAGTGGTCGCGGGCCGCGCTCCGGCGGCCGGTCGCGGCCAGCAGCTGAACCAGCCGGGCCTGCAGCAGCTCGTCCAGCGGCTCCCGCTCGGCCGCCGCCCGTACGGCCGGCAGCAGCGGCGCGGGCCTGCCGACGGCCAGCGCGTAGTTGGCGGCCACGCCCACCGTCGCCGCGTACTCCCGGTCCAGGGCGACGAACACGGGCCGGGCACGGACCGCGGGCGGGATCCCGGCGGCCACGGCCCCCTGCCACAACCCCAGCGCCCGCACGTAGTGGTCCACCGCTTCGGCGGGCCGATCCTCGGCGGCGGCCGCGCGGGCCCGCGCCACCTGCTCCCGGAACAGGAGAAGGTCCGCGGCGGCCGCGTCCACGGCGAGCCGGTAACCGCCCGCCGCGGGCAGCAGCCACCGGCCCGCCTCCCGCGCCGGCAGCCCCGGCTCCAGCGCCCGGCGCAGCCTTCCCACGTTCCGATGCAGCACGTTGAGCGCGGTGGGCGGCGGGTCCTGCCCCCACAGGCCGTCGACCAGGTCATCGACGCCGACGGGCTGTCCCGCGGCGGCCAGCAGCAGGGCCAGGAAGGCACGTTGCTGCGGCCCGCCCAACCGGACCTCGCGCTCCTCCCGCAGCACGCGCACCGGGCCCAGCAGCGTGAACCACATCCGCTCGGTCAGGAGAGGTCACCGCCTTTCTCCGCCTATCAGGTGCAGATCGCGTTGACCTTGTCCAGAGCGGCCTTCATGTTGGTCCGCACCTCCTGCAGTTCGGCCAGGGCCGCGTCCTTGTCGGAGGGGTCGATCTGGGCGTTGGTGAAGGTGTCGGCCATGCCGTTCAGGGCCGTGGCGAGGTCGCCTTCGGCCTTCCCCGCGAGTTCCTTGACCTTGGCGCCGATGTCGGCGTTCAGCTTGTTCATGCTCGCGGCGTCGCCGGCCGCGGATTGCGCCTGCGTCGTGTAGTCCTCGTAGAGCTTGAACGTCTCGGTGCACACTTCGGCGTTCCCGCCGCCACCGCAGGCACTCGCGGACCCGGAGAGGGCGATGCAGGCCGCGGCGGCGGCGAGACCTCGGCGGAGAGGGGTGCGGAACATGGTTGCCTTCCTCGGTCGGCGGCAAAGGCGAATGACGCCGACCGTAGGACGCGGTCGTCTACCGCGGATTGACGCCGCGCATACGCGGAGGGCTCCTAGCGCGCCGGCCGCCTGTAGGTGAACGTGCCCTCCGCCGTCAGCTCCGTGACGAGGTGGTGGTCGGGGGAGAGCCCGCAGGCCGGATCGGTACGGCTCGCGTCGCCGGTCAGCGCGTACGCCTGGCAGCGGCAGCCGCCGAAGTCGAGCGTCTTGCGCGGGCAGCTCGCGCACGGCTCGCGCATCCAGCCGGTGCCCCGGTAGGCGTTGAAGGCGGGCGAGTGCTCCCAGATCCAGCCGAGCGAGTGATCGCGGGCGCTGGGGAGGTCCAGCGGCAGGTCGTACGCCGCCGGGCAGGGCAGCACGCGGCCGTCGGGAGCGACGGTGATCGAGATCGCGCCCCAGCCGCCCATGCAGGGTTTGGGCACGCCGTCGAAGTAGTCAGGGATCACCCAGATCAGCTCAACATCTGTCTTTTCCCGATATTTCTTGACTACGGCCTCGGCGCGGGCGAGCTGTTCCCTGGTCGGCAGCAGCGCGGACCTGTTGAGCAGCCCCCACCCGTAGAACTGGGTGTTGGCCAGCTCGATGCGCTCCACGCCCCACGCCAGCCCGAGCTCGATGATCTCGCCGACGGCGTCCAGGTTGGCCCGGTGCAGGACCACGTTGAGCCCGAGTGGCAGGCCGCTCGCGACCACCGCTGCGGCGGCCCGTTCCTTCTTCGCGAACGACGAGACCCCGGCGATCCGGTCCGACTCCGGCGCCGTGGCCGACTGGACCGACAGCTGCACGCTGCGCAACCCCGCCGCCGCGAGCTCGCCCGTCCTGCGCTCGCTCAGCCCGACGCCGCTGGTGACCAGCTGCGTGTAGACGCCCGCGCGGTCGGCCGCCGCCACGATCTCCGCCAGGTCGGGTCTCAGCAGCGGCTCGCCGCCGGACAGATGCGCGTGCACGACGCCCAGCGCCGCCGCCTCGCCGAATATCCGCCGCCACTCGCCGGTGTCCAGCTCGCTCGACCTGGCCGCCAGCTCGGTCGGGTTCGAGCAGTACGGGCAGCGCAGCGGGCACGCGTGCGTGAGCTCGGCCAGCATGGCCCAGGGGGCGCTCACCGGAGCCAGCCCTCGGCCCGGACCCGTTCGAGGAACTCCACGACGTCGGGCTCCGCGCCCTCGGGCAGCTCGGCGACGATGTCCGCCACGGTCCGCGCGCCGTCGCACAGGGCGACGATGGCCGCGGCCTCCGTGTTGAGCACGACGATCCGCTCGGGCACGATCAGCAGGTCCGCCCCGCGTACGGGGTCGTGGCGCAGCATGGCCGAGCGGGACAGCACCGGGCGCCAGGTCATCGGTACGCCCCGTCCACGGCGTCGAGCAAGGACCACAGGAGGTCGCACTTGTAGGCGAGCGCCGCGACGGCCTTCTCCTGATCGGCGCGCGTCCGCGCCCAGTCGAGCACCAAGGTCAGAGCCTCGCCGCTGTCCTGGCGGCCCTGGGAGACGCGTACCTGGAAATATCGCAGTCCGTCCGGGTCTATCCACTGGTAGTGCCGTTCGAAGGCGGCGATCCTCGTACGCATGAGGTCCGGGGCGAACAGCTCGGTCAGCGACGCCGCGACGGCCTCCAGCGCGGAGCCGTTGCGGCACAGGTTCACGTAGCCGTCGACGGCCAGCCGCACGCCGGGCAGCACGCCCTCGCCCGACAGCAGCAGCGACCGCTCCAGCCCCGCCGCCTCGCCCAGGCGCAGCCACCGCTCGATACCGCCCTCGCCGGGCGCGGCGCCGTCGTGGTCCTGGATCCTGCGCAACCACATCCTGCGCAGCTCGGGCGTGGTCAGCTTGGCCAGGATGAACGCGTCCTTGACCGGGATGTGCCGCTGGTAGTGGAAGCGGTTGAGTATCCAGCCCCGCAGCTCGTCCCGGGTCAGCTCACCCGCGTGCATGCGCTGGTTGAACGGGTGCAGGTGGTGGTAACGCTTCTCCGGTACGGCCCGCAGCTCGGCCTCGAAGCCGTTCAAAGGTCGATCACCATCCCGTCGGCGGCCACCTCGATCCCCAGCTCGGCGAGCACCTCGTGCTGCTCGGCCGCCGGGTCCACGAGGGGGTTGGTGTTGTTGAGGTGGGTGTACAGGCGGCGGCCGGGCAGCTTGGAGAGCCGTTCCATGGTCGCCTCGATCGGCAGGTGGCCCATCTGGGTGGCGGTCCTGGCGGAGATCCCGGTACGGCGGGGCTCCTCGTCGTCCCAGAACGTGCCGTCCACGATCACGCACGCGGCCTGCCGGAACGCCTCGTCCAGCTCGTCCGGCCACACCCCCATGGCGGGGGCGTACACCAGCGGCCCGAGGCGCAGCGCCGACACCCAGCCCGCGGCTTCGGGGGAGCCGGCGGCATACCGGGGACGCTTGCCCGACACCGGGATGGTGGCGGCGTCGGCCCAGGTCAGCTGGAGGTAGGGGCGCAGGAGCTCGGCGAAGGGGTGCAGCGCGTCCCGTACGACCGGGGTGGAGCGCACCTCCAGCGCGGCGGCCTCCCTGAGCCTGAGCAGGCCGATCGTGTGGTCGAGCTCGGCGTCGGTGAGGATCACGCCCTTCAGCGGCGACTCGCGGGGGCCCGGCCCCGGGCGCAGCCACGCGCACGACTCGATCTGCTCGGCGATGTCGGGCGTGGCGTTGACCACGTAAGCGCCGTCGTCGAGCTGGACGGCCAGGCTGGCGTGACGTCGGCGGCGGCCCGGATGGGCGCGCGCCCCGGAGCAGCCGGGGCACGCGCAGTTCCACTGGGGCACGCCGCCACCGGCCGCGGTGCCGAGCACCTGCAGTCGCATGGCGGCGCCCGGTTACCGGGTGGCCAGGAAGTACGCGGTCATCTCCATCGATGCCTCGACGACCTGGTAGTCGGGCTTGTGCCAGGTCGTCTCCTCGCCGCGGGTCCTGACCTTCTTCTCGTGGATCCTGCGAGGCTGCTTCTTGCCCTGCTCTTTCGGCTGGGACATATGAGTACCTGCCTTCCGTAGGGTGTTACAACCGATATGACCCTGTGAGATGGCGGACGTCAATGCCTTAGATCGGAGCTATATCGCCGATTTCCGGAAACTTTCCGGGCGTGGGCGTGTCCGACGGGATCGTTCATCCGATGTCTCGCCATTCGGTCGGTGAAGCCGCCCGATCGCCAAACGAAGTTCGTCTCGTTCGCGCGGTCGCGCCGATTTCCGGCCGTTCGTTCGGGCCGAGGGGCCTGCGCACCGGCGTATGGCGGACGCTTGAGCCCTGATGCCGCTCGACCGGAGGGACCGGAGCCGTGCCCGAACTCGACCACGAACACGTCGCCATCCGCACCGGCCCGCGCTCCGGGCTGCCGGTGATCGTCGCCGTCCACTCGACGGCGCTCGGCCAGGCGGTCGGCGGATGCCGCGTCTGGCGCTATGCCGACTGGCGCGACGGGCTCGCCGACGCGCTGCGCCTGTCGGCCGGCATGACCGCCAAGTGCGCCGTGGCCGGGCTGGCCAACGGCGGCGGCAAGACCGTCGTCGCCGTGCCCGAGGGCACCGAGCTGGATCCGGCGCTGCGCCGCAAGCTGCTGGAGGACGTGGCGGACGCCGTCGCGTCTCTGGACGGCACGTACGCGACCGGTCCTGACGTCGGGACGAGCCCCGAGGACATGGCGGTCATCGGCGAACGTACCGCCCACGTCTTCTGCCGGCCGGTGGAGCAGGGAGGCAGCGGCGACTCCTCACCGGCCACCGCGCTCGGCACGCTGGCGGCCCTGCGCGCCGTACGCCACCGCCTCCACGGCACCTCGGCCCTCAAGGGCGCGCGCGTGTCGCTGGTGGGACTCGGCAGCGTGGGCCTCCGCGTGGCCGGCCTGCTCGCCGAGGAGGGAGCCGAACTCCTGGTCAGCGACATCGACCCCGCCAAGCGGGCCCCGGCCCGCGAGCTCGGCGCGACCTGGACCTCGCCCGGGGAGGCCCTCACCGCCGAGGTCGACCTCCTCGTCCCGGCCGCGCTCGGCGGCATCCTCACCGAGGACGTCGTACCGGAGCTGCGCTGCGCCGCCATCGCCGGGCCCGCCAACAACCAGCTCGCCACCGAGCCCGTCGCCGACCTGCTGCACGAGCGCGGCATCGTCTGGGTGCCGGACTACGTCGTCAGCGCGGGCGGCGCCGTCAACGCGCTCGCCGTGGAACTGCGTCACGAGAGCCCCGAGGAGGCCCGCGTACGCGTCGAGGCCATCGAGCACACCGTCACCGAGCTGCTCCACGAGGCCGAACACCGGAACGTCACCCCCGCCCGGGCCGCGACGGACCTGGCCCGCCGCCGCCTCGACGCAGCCCGGGCGGGACGGCCCGTCGGATGAGCCCGTGCCGTGCGTCCTGAGCGATCGGCCGCCCGGGTCACTGCCAGGCCAGCGAGCCCCGGGTCGCCCAGTAGGTCTCGGGATCCTCGGCCAGGGCGGCGAGCCGCTCGTCCAGGTCCGGGTCCCAGGCGATGCGGACCGCGGCGAGATTGCTGTGGAGCTGCTCCACCGACGCGGCCCCGCTCAGCACCACGCCGGCCCACGGCCTGGCCAGGATCGCGGCCAGGGCCAGAGCGTCCGGGGTGAGGCCGCGTTCCCGGGCGGCACGGGCGAGCGCGTCCGGGGCGGCGTGGGCGGTCAGGCGGCCGTTGGCCACGCCCTCCTTGACGATCACCCCCAGCCCGGCGCGATGGGCCCGGTCCAGGGCCGGGCCGGCGGCCGGTTCGAGCAGGTTCCAGGTCGCCTGGACCGTGTCGAACAGGCCGAGCCCGACCGCCCGGTCGATGGTGTCCGCCTGACGCGGCCCGGTCGTGGACAGGCCGACCGACACGCCGGAGGCGCGCAGCTCGCGCAGCCCGGCGAGGACGTCCCGGTCGTCGAGCACCCCGCTCTCCAGGGTGGCCGAGTGGATCTGGTACAGCGACAGGTGCTCGCCCAGCAGCTCCCGCGTCTCGTCGAGCTGCCGTCGCAACTGCCCGGCGGACAGCTCTTTCACCTCGTGCCGGTCGGCCTGCATCCGCCAGTCGCCGACGTAGGCGTACCCCCACTTCGACCCCACGGTCACCGCCCCGGGCGCGATGGCGCGCTCGCGCAGCCAGCCGCCGAGGAACTCCTCCGCCCGGCCGTAGGAGCGGGCCACGTCGAAGTACCGCACCCCGGCCGCCAGCGCCGCGTCCAGGACCGCCCAGCTCCGGGCCCGCATCGCGCCGACGCTGCGATCACCGCCGAGGTCCTCCTCCCGGCCGAGCGTGATGTACGCCGGCCGGCCCAGCGCGGCCAGCCCGATCCCCACGGGTGTCACCCGCAGCCCCGTGTGGCCCAGCTCGCGCACACCCATCCCGTCCCAGCTCTCCGCAGTCATGCCGCCAGTTGACCACACACGCCGGGATCGGCTGCCGACGGGCCCCGGCCCGTACAAGGTGATCAGCCGCCCGTGCCCAGGCCCGCGTCCCTGGCCCGGGCGACGGCTTCGGCGCGGTCGGCGACCTGCAGCTTGGTGAAGACGTTGGACACGTGGTTGCGGACCGTCTTGTCCGACAGGAACAGCCGCTTGGCGATGGCGGCGTTCGTCAGCCCGCGGGCCACGAGATCGAGCACCTCGCGCTCGCGTTCGGTCAGCTCGGGGAACGGCATGGTCGCGGCCCGGCCGCCGGAGGCGAACCACGACAGCACCCGTCCCGCGATCGCCGCGCTGAAGACCACCTCGCCGCTGCCGACGGCCCGCAGCGCCCGCGCGATCTCCTGCCGGTCGGCGCCCTTGACGAGATAGCCGCGCGCGCCCGCCCGCATCGCCGCGAACACCGAGTCGTCGCCGTCCAGCATCGTCAGGACCAGCACCGCGATCTCCGGGCGGTGCCGGACGATCTCGCGGGTGGCGTCGATGCCGTTGAGCGCCGGGCCGCCGTCACGCGCGGGCAGGTTGAGGTCCATCACCACGATGTCCGGCGTCAGCTCGGCGGCGAGCCGGACGGCTTCGTGCCCGTCGGGCGCCTCCCCGACCACCTCGACGTCCGGCAGGGCTTCCAGGGCGGTGATGAGTCCCTCCCGGTAGAGCGGATGGTCATCGACGACGAGCACCCTCACGCGGGCACCTCCTCGGTCAGCTCGATCTCGCCTCGCGTGTGCAGCGGCAGGCGGGCCTCGACGCGGGTTCCGGCGCCGCCGGTCCCGGCGCCGATGGTCAGGTCACCGCCGAGTTCGCGCGCCCTGGCCCGCATGGACGCCACCCCCATGCCCGGCACCGGCGCCGTCGGCATGCCGCGGCCGTCGTCCTCGACCACGACCCGCAGGTCGTCCGCCTCGCGCCGCAGCTCGACCCGGGCCGTGGCCGCGCCCGCGTGGCGGGTGGTGTTGGTCAGGGCCTCGGCCACCATGCGGTACGCGGCGACCTCGACGGCGGCCGGCGCCGGCTCCAGGGGTTCGGCGATCTCGACGTCGATCCGCAGGCGCGCGCCGGCGAACCGACCGGCCAGCTCGCGCACGGCCGACGGCAGGCCGAGATCGTCGAGGGCGGGCGGGCGCAGGCCGTGCACGATCCCGCGGACGTCGTCCACCGCCCCGCGCAGCCGCGGCACCACCTTGTCCAGCAGCCGCGTCGCCGCCGCCCGGTCCTCGCCGATCAGGTCACGGGCGGTCTCGGCCTGCAGCGCCGCCGCGGCCAGCAGGGGGCCGAAGCCGTCGTGCAGCTCCCGGTAGAGCCGCCGCCGCTCCTCCTCCCGCGCGGTGACGAGCTGCTTGCGCGAACGCACCAGGTCCCGCGTCAGGGCGACCGTGTGCACGGCCACCCCGGCGGACGCGGCGAGCGAGGCCAGCAGCCTGCGCTCGGCCCGGCTCAGCCCGTCGGCGCGGTGGCCGACCAGCATGGTGCCGACGTCGGCACCGCCGTAACGTAGGGGCAGGCGTTCGGTCTCCGCCACGGGGCTCCCGTGCGCGACGCGCTCGCCGTCGGCCAGCTCGATCGCCACGTACGGCAGGCGCATCGTCGAGGCCACCGTGCGGGTCATCTCGGGCAGCAGCTCGGCGCCGACCACGTCCGCGTCGCGGGCGGCGTCCAGGCGCCGGGCGATGCCGGCCAGCACCGCGTACGGGTCCTCGCGCTGGCCGTGCACCAGCCGGTTCACCCGGCCCCGCAGCAGGCCCTCCAGCGGGCGGCCGGCCAGCGCCACCACCGCCACGGCGACCAGCGGCGCGCCGGTCGAGCGCCCGAGCAGGCCGCTCAGGACGTCCACCAGCGCGGTGTAACCGACCAGGGCGCACAGCAGGAGCAGGGTGTAGCGCAGCGACCGGCTGACGACCACGTCGACGTCCCACAGCCCGTACCGCATGGCCGCCACCAGGCACCCGAGCGGCAGCGGCAGCATCGCCGCCGCGGTCACCACCGGGCCGAGCGGGAACCCCAGCCCGAACAGCACCACCGTGGCCGCGAACCCGAGCCCGATCCACTTGAGCTGCTGCCGCTGCGACAGGCCGCCCTCGCTCCATCGGAGCCACAGGCACACGAGCGCGAACGCCAGCGCGGCCGCCGGAACCGCGTTCACCGCCAGCCCCAGCCACGGCGGCAGCCGGTCCACGCCGACGGGATTGCGCAGGTAGGTGCCGATCAGGCTGGGCGCGTCCACGGTGTAGCCGGTCCTCGCCGCGTCCACGCTCGCCGCCAGCACGCCGGCCGCCGCCAGCCACATCGCCGGGCGCCAGCCGCGCCCCAGCAGCCGCCCGTCGGGCAGCAGCAGCGGCAGCACCAGGGCGATGAGGGCGAACCCGGTGCGCCACGTCCAGTTTCCGACCCACAGCGCGGCCTCGGCGCCCGGCAGCGGGTGCCCGATCGCCAGCGCGTGCACGGCGTACTGGGGGCCGGCGAAGCTGATCGCCTGGAGGAGACCGATCGCCAGCAGCAGCCAGCCGATGACGAGCCGCGGGCGCGCGCCGGCGAGCCAGGCGCCCATCAGGCCGTATGAGCAGGCGGCCGTCGCGCTCATCGGCCACCACGCCATGAGATCGGGGTTGCCGGGCGTCTGCCCGTCGGCGACGTGCAGCACGATGCCGGCCGCGGTGAGGCCCAGCGTGAGGGCCGCGCCGGCGGCGGCGCCCGCCTTGGCCTGCCTGTCGCGTGGTGACACGGCGCCATTGTGCCCGCCGCGCGTGCGCAGGTCACGGGACAGGATGTCCCGACTGTCACGTCCCGCCCGGCCGGGACCGGACGTCCCGTCGCGATCATGACCGTGGCCTCGTGAAACGCGGACGGCCGGGCGCCCATGGTTGCTCCATCGACACACGGAGGAATCACCATGAACCGCCCCGTCCCAGCCCTGGTCGCCCTGCTGCTCGTCATGGACGTCACGGGCGCTCTGATCTCCATCGGCACCGGCCTCAGCCCGACCCTGCTCGACGCGCTCGGCTCCGAGGCGCGCCTGTCCGCGCCGCTCCCCATGATGATCGCCCAGGCCGTCCTGGCGTTCGGGACCACCCGCCGCCACCGCGGCGTGGCCGCCGCCTCCGCGGGGTTGCTCACGGTCGCGGGCGTTCTCGCGTTCGTCTCCGGCTTCTACGACGGCGGTTACGACGACCCGCGGCTCACCGTATCCCTGCGGCTCTTCCAGGTCGCCCTCGTCGGGGCGCACCTGGCGATGGGGGTCTTCAGCGGCGTACGCGTGGTCCAGGTGCTGCGCGCCTGACCTGTCCGGAAAATGACGATGGCCGCCTCTGCCCGGCTCACGCGGGGCAGAGGCGGCCATGGTGGGTCATCGGGCGATCACCCAGGAGGGCTCGCGGGTCGCGGCGGGCTCCGGGTGGACGGCGCGGGTGAGCATGGTCTGCGCCACGCTCGCCTTGAGGAGGGCGGCCATCCGGACCACCGGCACCAGCGTCAGCGCGAACAGGGCGCCGACCGCCGTGGTGACGAGCACGAACGTCGTGGGGGTGGGGGCGAGTCCCAGCCACTCGGGCAGGCCGTTCTCGAGGGCGCCGGGGATCCGGGCGATGGTCCAGCCGTAGATGGGGAAGGTGAGGCCGGCGATGGCCCCGGCCCACCACACGGCGCTGAGGACGAAGGCGGCCAGCGCGAACGGCAGCGCGACGATCCCGTGCAGCAGGTCCATCATCGCCTGCCCGCTGGTCAGCGGGTTCATCACGCGGCGGAACCAGCCCGCGCCCTCGGGGACGGGGGTGTACGCCGGGCGGGCGACGGGGTGGCCGAGCACGTCGGGGAGCGCGACGCGTTCGAGGTCGGCGAGGTGCTTGGCCGCGGCGGCCGTCGCGGCCAGCACCGGCAGGCCGACGAAGGCGACCGCGCTGCCCAGGCCCGCCGAGACACCGATGACGGTGGTGGCGAAGGAGGCGACGGAGAGCGGGAGGCCGAGCAGGGTGTAGCGGGTGTCGGTGGCGAGGCGGCGCTGGAGGGTTCTCATGGGAAAGACGCTACGAGCCGGGACCATGACGCATCGACCCTGCGCACGGGCGTGTCCATGGTAGGGACAGCCCTACCTGAACGGCCTCGGCAGCAGTATTGTCGGGAAAGATCTTCGACGTGATGATCAGAGCATGCTCCGATCACGAACCGTCCTGTCCGCGCTCGCCCTCGCCGCGTCCGCGATGCTGATCAGCGGACCCGCCGAGGCGCAGGCGGACCCGCCGTTACCCTCGGCGATCTTCCGCGCCACGCACAACAGCTACTCGGGCAACGTCGCCGGCGCCAAGAACTCGATCGCCTACCAGCTCGACCACGGCATCCGCTTCATCGAACTCGACATACACGACAACGGCTACGCCACCTCGAACGACTACTCCATCGGCCACGACTCCCCGGGCAACCAGGTCGACCACTCTGGCAACCCCGCCTCCAACCTCCTGCGTGACTGGCTCAAGGTGATCAACACCTGGTCCGCGCAGCATCCCACCGCCGCCCCGATCGTCGTCGCCCTCGACATCAAGGACGACCTGACCGACAACACCTCGTACGCGGCCGGCAACCTGGCGGCGCTCAACCAGGAGTTCGTCTCCGTCTTCGGCTCGCGGCTGCTCTGGGCCAAGGACTACCCGGCGACCCCGCCGACGGTGGACGCGCTGCGCGGCCGGGTGCTGCCCCTGATCTCCGGCAACGGGACGACCCGCACCCAGTACAAGCGCGACGTCGGCTCCAACCCGGCCGTCGCCATCAACGGCCGCGGCCAGGTCGTGGAGGTGCACGACTCGGGTGCGGGCGCGCTCTGGTACTGGTCCGGCACGTACGGCCCCGACGGCCGCGTGACCTGGCTGCGCCACGGCAAGTACGACAACGGCGTGACGCCGGCCGTCGCCCTCAACGACAACGGCGACCTGGTCGAGGTCCACCAGTCCCAGACCGCGACCACGCTGTGGTACCGCGTGGGCCGCCTCGGCGCCGACGGCGAGATCACCTGGTCGGCCAGCCACAAGTACGACGACGGCGTCCTGCCGACGATCAGGTTCACCGATCCGGCGGGCACTCAGCTGCGCGAGATCCACCGCAGCCAGAGC
Source organism: Nonomuraea sp. NPDC004186 (assembly GCF_053603495.1). Taxonomy (NCBI): domain Bacteria; kingdom Bacillati; phylum Actinomycetota; class Actinomycetes; order Streptosporangiales; family Streptosporangiaceae; genus Nonomuraea; species Nonomuraea sp. NPDC004186. The sequence goes on from NZ_JBSGFQ010000046.1 coordinate 39,605, forward strand.
AGCAGCCAGAACTGGGACTGGGACGGCGTGCTCGACGCCGGCGCGATGACGGTCTCGTGGAGCGGCAACGCCAAGACCTCCGACGCCCGCTACGACAAGACCACCTCGGCCAGCGGCACCTCTCGCGTGCGCGTGTGGACCGGCGCCGACGGCCCGACCCCGTCGCAGACCCTGCGTATCGACACCGACAGGTACACCGGCGACCGCATCCGCTACCAGCAGGTCGCCTTCGACGAGTTCCAGCAGGGCGACAGCGCGGAGCTCCAGCAGGGCGCGCTGTTCTACGCCGCGCCCGCCACGCAGTCCTCGTTCATCACCGCGGCACGGCAGGCGGGACGGCTCGTACGGGGCTGGGACTTCGACTCGACCGGCGACGCGACCAGCCCGCTCGCCAACTACCCGGCGACCAACCACCCGTACGACACCTGGTATCAGGACCTTCTCTCCCAATCCGGCGCAATCCAGTAAGCCCGCGTCGTACGAGGGGGCGGCGGCCGGAAAATCGTTCGCTCCCTCGTACCCCCGGACGGCAGCATTTAGCGGGGCGGTGTCTGCATTCGGGAGGGCGGATGGCTGTGCTCGGAACACTTCAGGATTCCCCAGGCAATCCATCTGCGCGGAGGTCGGCGATCATGCTGGCACTGCGCTACTACTGCGGTGAGCTGATCCGACAGCGGTGGGTCGCGGTGCCCGCGCTCACCCTGCCGGCGCTGGGCAACATCTGCCTGTCCTACCTGGCGCCGCTGGCGGTGGCCGGGCTGGTGGGGCAGCTGGCCGGGGGCGGGGACGGCACCGTCGCCACGCTCCTGCCGTACGTGCTCGCCTTCGGCGCGCTGCTGCTGGCGGGCGAGGTGCTGTGGCGGATCGGGCTGCACTTCCTCAACCGCACGGACGCCCGGGGCATCGAACGGCTCGGCGTGGTGGGCATGGAGGAGCTGCTGACCAAGGACGCCGCGTTCTTCCACAACAACTTCGCCGGCTCGCTGACCAAGCGGGTGCTGGGATTCTCCTCCCGGTTCGAGGACTTCGCCGACACGCTCACCTTCTCGATCATGGCCAAGCTGATGCCGCTGGCCTTCGCCTCGGTGGTGCTGTGGCAGTATCACCCGCTGCTGGTCCTCGTTCTCATCGGTCTCATCGTCGTCACCGGCGTGCTCGTCGCCCCGTTGATCCGCCGTCGCCAGGCGCTGGTCGACGAGCGCGAGGCCGCCAGGGTGCTCGTGTCGGGCCACGTCGCCGACGTGCTGGCCAACATGGAGACGGTCCGCGCGTTCGCCGCCGAAGACCGCGAAGCCACCGAGCACCGGGCCAGGATCGCCGAGCAGCAGCGGCTGGCGCTGCGGTCCTGGGACTACGGCAACCTGCGGGTGGACACGGTCGTCGCCCCGATCTCGGTCCTCACCAGTGCCGTCGGCCTGCTCCTCGCCGTGGTGCTGCGGGGCGGTCTGGGCGTCGAGGCCATCGTGGTGTCGTTCTCCTACTACACGAGCGCGATCAGCATCATGTTCGAGTTCAACCAGATCTACCGGCGGATCGAGAGCGTGCTCACCGAGGCCGCCCAGTTCACCGAACTCCTCCTCGTGCCGCCGACCGTGCTGGACTCCGCCGACCCGCAGCCGTTGCGCCCGGCCGACTCGAGCGTCCGCTTCGAGCGGGTGAGGTTCGCGCACCAGGGTGCCGCGCCCCTGTTCGAGGGCCTGGACCTGGACGTCCCCAGCGGCACCAAGATCGGGCTGGTCGGCCAGTCCGGCGGCGGCAAGACCACCCTCACCCGGCTGCTGCTGCGCCTCATGGACGTCGACGCGGGCCGGATCCTGATAGGCGGCCAGGACATCTCCCGGCTGCGCCAGGCCGACCTGCGCAGCCTCATCGCGTACGTCCCCCAGGAACCCGCCATGTTCCACCGGTCGGTGCGTGACAACATCGCGTTCGCCCGGCCGGGCGCCACCGACGCAGAGATCCTCGCGGCGGCGCGGGCGGCGCACGTCACGGAGTTCGCCGAGTCCCTGCCGGACGGCTTCGACACCCTGGTCGGCGAGCGCGGCGTCAAGCTCTCCGGCGGCCAGCGGCAGCGCCTCGCGCTCGCGCGCGCCATCCTGCGCGACGCCCCGATCCTGCTGCTGGACGAGGCCACCAGCGCTCTCGACTCCGAGAGCGAGATCCTCGTCCAGGAAGCCCTGTGGCACCTGATGCGCGACCGCACCGCGCTCGTGGTCGCCCACCGCCTGAGCACCGTCGTCCGGATGGACCGGTTGGTCGTGCTCAACCGGGGATGCATCGTGGAGCAGGGCTCCCACGCCGAGCTGCTGCAGACCGAAGGCCCGTACGCCCGGCTCTGGCGGCACCAGTCCGGCGGCTTCCTGATGGACGACGACAGCCCCATCGTCGCCGAGGCGGTGGTTGAGTAGGGGATACTCATGCGATCCCGGCCTGTCGTGCCCCATCGTTGGAACGGTGCAATCGACATCGAGGAGATCCCATGATCAGGGACGGACGCTACGAGGGGCAGAGCGGCGGCATCTCGGTCACGCTGCGGGTGGACGCGGACGGCTCGGGGGTGATCAGCGCGGACGTGTTCCAGGTCGCGGCGGACGGCCGGAAGGCGTACCTGGCGTCGGCGCGCACCGCGCCCGGCACCAAGGTCGCGCTCGACGACGGCAAGTGGCCGGCGATCTGGCAGGCCGGTCCCACCAATAAGACGACGGGGTCGCTGGCCCTGGCGCAGAGCGACGGCGTGTCGGTGACGTTCGTCCTCGACGCCCCGCTGAACGGGTTGCCGACCCAGACCGAGGTGGTCGTCCCCGTCGAGCACAAGGACGACGCGCTGCGCGAGCTGGGACTGGAGATCGAGCTGGAGCAGAACGTCCCGGCGCCGAGCCCGGTGATCTTCCAGGGCGTGGAGCGCACGATCAACGGCTGCCTGCGGGGCGCCGGGTTCGCGGTCAAGGGCGTCGGGCGGCAGAGCGCCATCCCCGCCGGGATCGCCGGAGCCTGGGACGACTCGCTGCTCTACACCATGCTGAGCGATCTCATGCTCATCACGGGCGACGCGTCGCTGCGCGCCAGGGCGTGGGAGCTGCATCTGCTCCTGCTGTCCCGGGCGGCCATCCCCGGGCTGGCCGGCGTGATGTTCGACGCCGAAGGGCTGCTCCAGCGGCAGGGCGCGGCGGTCTTCACCGCCGGCTTCCAGGGGGCGACCAGGGATCAGAAGATCATCAGGACCATCGTGCACGAGCTCGGGCACGCGCTCAACCTCGCGCACCGCTTCGAGCGCGTGGTCGGCCGGGCCGACTCGACCTCCTTCATGAACTACGACTGGCGATACCTGGGCGGCGGCCACGAGCAGGACTACTGGCGGGAGTTCGCGTTCACCTTCGACGCCGACGAACTGACATTTCTTCGGCACGGGCCGTTGACGGCGCTGATCCCCGGGGGTGAGCCCTTCCACTCCGTTCGCTACTGGGCCGACGGGGGCGGCGGGCACTCGCCGTACGCGCCGGAGATCCCGTTCGACGGCTACCGGCTGACGCTCGCCGCGCCCGAGTCCGGGCCGGTCTTCGCCTTCGGCCAGCCCGTGTTCCTCAAGGTCACCCTGGAGAACCGCACGGCGGCGGATCTGGAGGTGGAGCGCTGGGTGCTCGACCCGAAGGCCGGGCCGCTGGAGATCCTGGTACGCCGCCGCAGCGATCCGCCGGCGGACGTGACCGCGTTCACCCCGATCGCCCAGCGGTGCATGGCCGCCATGGACTCCACCGCGAAGCTCACCGTCCCGCCCAGCGGGGCGATCAGCAACAACGTCAACCTCACCTTCGGCTCGGCCGGCTTCACCTTCGCCGAACCCGGCGAATACGACATCACGCCGGTCCTCGGCATCCCCGCCCGCGACCCGGCGGGGGAGCCCGTGCAGTGGGTGGTCACCGGCGAGCCGCTGCGCGTCCGCATCACACCCCCGCAGGGCGTGGCGGAGGAGCGCGACGCCGAGGTGCTGCACGCGGCGGAGACGGGCGCGTGGTTCGCCCTCGGCGGCAGCGACGCCCTCGCCTCGGCGGGCGAGGCGCTGGCCGGGGTACGCGAGCGCCGCCAGGCCGAGACCGGGAGCCACGACCCGGTCGTGGCGGCGATCGTCCGGACCGCCGCGCTCGACGCCGCCCGCCCGTCGATCCGGTTCCAGGACAACGAGTACGTCCGCCGCGACGGCGACCCCGAGCAGGCCGCCCGGCTGCTGGCCGGTCTGGACGCCCGGGCGCTGCGCACCTTCGACCCGTACACCGCGCAGCAGACCGTCGCCCTCGCCGCCCAGTACCGGAGCGCCGCCGGCGACTAGGTTGACGAAAGTAAGGGAGCGAACGGGCCTTTCGGGAGTGTCGGCGACAGAGGCGTCATTTCTACGCTCCTGCCCATGATGAGATCCCGTCTTGCGCTCGCAATCGTCGCTCTGCTGGGCGCCGTGTTTCCGGCTTCCGCGGCCGCCGCCTCCGCGGAAGCCTTCTCCATTCCCCGCCCCACCGGGCAGTACGCGGTCGGTCGCGACACCCTGCACCTCGTCGACAGGAAGCGTCCCGACCCGTGGGTGCCCACCGCGGACGGGCGGGAGCTGATGGTGTCGATGTACTACCCCGCCTCCACCGGCGGCGGCCCCGCCCCGTACATGACCGTCGACGAGGCCCGGCTCCTGCTCAAGGGGCTGAAGCTCGACACCAGGTTCAAGGCCGAGCAGCTCGCCGGCGTGCGCGTGAACGCCCGCGCCGGCGCCCGCCCGATCGGCGGCAGGCATCCCTTGGTGCTGCTCTCGCCGGGCTTCACGCTCAACCGCGCCACCCTGACGACGCTCGCCGAGGAGCTGGCGTCCAAGGGGTACGTCGTCGCGCTCGTGGACCACGCCTACGAGTCGTACGGGACCGCCTTCCCCGGCGGCCGTACCCTGACCTGCGTCGCCTGCGAGGCGATCGAGCGGGCTCCCTCCGACGAGGCGGAGAAGAAGCTGATGGCCAAGGCCGCCGAGGGCCGAGGCGCCGACCTCTCCTTCGTGGTCGGCGAGCTGACCCGCTGGAAGCGCTGGAAGATGATCGACCCGGGGCGGATCGGAGCCGCCGGGCACTCCCTGGGCGGCAACGCCGCCGCTGCCGTCATGGCCGCCGACCGCCGCATCCGCGCGGGGGTGGACATGGACGGCACGTTCTTCGCGCCGGTACCGCAGTCCGGCCTCGGTAAGCGGCCTTTCCTCATGCTCGGCACCAAGGCCCAGCACTCGCCCGACAGCGTCGACACGAGCTGGCCGCTGGCCTGGCAGCGGCTGGACGGCTGGAAGCGCTGGCTGACGGTCGCCGACTCCGGGCACTTCACCTTCATCGACCTGCCGATCATCGGCGGGCAGGCGGGAGTCGTGGACCCCTCCGCCCCGCTCTCGGGCGAACGATCGGGCGAGATCACCACGGCCTATGTGGGCGCCTTCTTCGACCAGCACCTACGCGGCAGGCACCAGCCGCTGCTGGACGGCCCGTCCGCGGCGAATCCCGAGGTGGCCTTCCAGAATCCCTGACGAAAACGGGCCCGCACCCATGAGGGTGCGGGCCCGTTCTCGACGTGCGCTGTTGCGTCAGGCCGAGACGATGTTCTCCGCCTGCGGGCCCTTCTGGCCCTGGACGATGTCGAAGGACACCTTCTGGCCCTCGGTCAGCTCGCGGTAGCCGCCGTTGGACACGATGTTCGAGTAGTGCGCGAAGACGTCGGCGCCGCCGCCGTCCTGCGCGATGAAGCCGAAGCCCTTTTCAGAGTTGAACCACTTCACGGTTCCGGTAGCCATGTAGATCTCCTTTAGATAAGTGCAGAAAACATGAGCCCATCCGGAATTGCCCGGCAAACAAAACGCGCCCGAAGGTTGTATTCCGTCGGGCGCGCACTAAGTCGATGGGTACCGCAACTGCAACTCCCCCACCCTATCACACGCTTCCGGTGCAGCTGGATGAGACTTTCCTATTCACCGTCGCGTCCGAAAAGTTTTGCCGTGGATTGACCTTTTCGTGCCTGGACGTCCTCGATGCAGCCGTACACCATGACCTGCACCACATTCTGGACGGCGCCCCTGCTGACGCTCCCCGGCGGCGCGCTGACCAGCGTGAACAGCGTACCGCCATAGAGCGCGATCAGGGCCGGGATCTTCTCGCGCGGGATGGTGAGGCCGAGCTGGTCGTGGTGCCCGGCGGTGACCAGCACCGCCGTGTCCTGCAGCCTCGCGAGCGCCGAGGCGAGCACCGGCCGGCGCGCGGCCTCCAGTTGCAGTTCGAAGATCGCCAGATAGCGGTCGCGCAGCGTGGTCGCCGCTGTGAGCAGCGATTCCGTCAGCAGGTCGACCAGGGTCGCCGGTTGCCCGACGGCCCGGTCGGTGTCGGCGTGGTGCAGCTCGACGATGCGCTCCGCGGCGGCCACCAGCAGGGCTTCCCGGCTGCGGAAGTAGTTGGAGGCCGTCCCCGGCGGGAGGCCCGCCGCCTTCTCCACCGCGCGGTGGGTCAGCCCGTGCGCGCCCGACGACGCCAGCAGCTCGATGGCCGCATCGGTCAGGGCTTGGCGACGGGCTGGATTCGTGGGCGGCATGCGGCCATGATACCAATGCCCGTACTAGTACGATCGTAGTGAATCGATGGGGAGGCCTCATGAGGGTCGTGGTGGTCGGCGCCGGGCTCGGAGGAGTGGTGGCCGCGGTGGGGCTGCACCGCCTGGGTCATGAGGTGACCCTCTTCGAACGGGGCTCCGAGCTCCGGGAGGCCGGCACCGGGATCGTGGTCATGCCCAACGGGCTTCGCGCGCTGGACGCGGTGGGGCTGGCCGGCGACGTTCGCGGGCACGTCATGCACGCGACCCTCGGGGGATTGCGTGACTGGCGCGGACGGCCGCTGCTGATCACCGACCTGGCCCGGGCGCAGCAGGAGGTCGGGACGGCCGCCATCATCGACCGGGCGGAACTGCACCGGGCGCTGCGCGCCCCGCTGCCTCCCGGCCTGGTGCGCACCGCGACCCCCGTCGAGCGCCTGGAGCCCGATCCCGCCGGGGTGAGCGTGATCAGCGACGGGAACCCCGTCGCGAGAGCGGATGCCGTGGTTGCGGCCGACGGCATCGGCAGCAAGCTGCGCGCACAACTCTTCCCCGGTCACCCCGGGTTGCGGCGCACCGGCCGGATCGACCTGCGCGGCATGCTGCCCCGCCCTGCCGGCCTGGCCACGGACCTGCTCGCCAGCCAGCTGGTCGACCGCCGCGGCGGGGCGATGTTCGGCCTGTTCCCCGTCGGCGAGGACCGCCTCTACTGGTTCACCGACTCCGTCCTGCACGGCACGCCGCCGGACGCGTACGAGGCACGCCGGCAGATGCTCTCCCTCATGGCCGACTGGCACCCCCTCGTCACCGCGCTGATCGAGGCCACCCCAGCCGACGACATCTACGTCGACCCGATCGCCCGCCTGGCCGAACCCCTGCCCTCGTACGCGGCCGGCCGGATCGCCTTCCTCGGCGACGCCGCGCACGCCATGCCACCGGATCTCGGCCAGGGTGCCAGCCAGGCCTTCGAGGACGCGGCCGCGCTGACCCGCCACCTGACCGGCGCCGAGCCGGCCGACGTCGCCGAGCGGCTCCTGCGCTACGACGCCGAGCGCAGGCCCAGCGCCAACCGCATCATGCGGGCGGCGTCCCGGCAGTCGCGGCTGACCTCCCAGACCGGTCTCGCCGCGTGGCTGCGCGACACGCTGCTCCGGGCCGTCCCGTCCCGCCTGGCCACCCGGCAGCTCGCCGCCCTCTGGCGCGCCCAGAAGGCTTGAGGTTCGTAACGTTACATGTCCGCATCGAGCCTGGCCAGACCCTCACTTGGACGGGCCTGGCCTGTTGCGCGATCGGTAACGCACTCTTGACAGGCTGCGATTTGTGTCGATACATGTTTTATCGATACAACCCCCAAGCGGGCGCAGCTGTCCAGGCGTCCGCGGACGACGATCCGACGTGCCCGACCCCCCGGTATGAGTGCCAAAGAGGTGCGCGATGTCCCTGCTCAGAAGCTCAACTGCGATCCTGGCGGCTGCCGTTCTGGCCCTGACCGGATGCGGCTCGGGAGGAGGAGGCGGAGGCGGCGGGAAGACCAAGCTGACGTTCTTCTCCTGGGACAACGAGCAGTCGATGAAACCGATCATCGAGGCCTTCGAGAAGCAGAATCCCACCATCGACGTCGAGTTCTCCACGGCCCCGCCGGTGGCCGAGTACATCTCCACGCTGCAGACCCGGCTCGTCTCGGGCACCGGCGCCGACGTGTTCGCGATCGCGGCCGAGAACAAGACCAACCTCATCCAGGGCGGCTTCGTCAAAGATCTGACCGGCAAGCCGTACATGGCGAACATGTCGAAGTTCAACACCGCCACCTACTCCCGGGACGGCAAGGCGTACGGGATGTCGATCTCGTCCTGGTCCGCCGGCATCCTCTACAACAAGGACCTCCTCGCCAAGGCGGGCGTCACCGAGTTCCCGACCAAGTGGGCCGACTTCGTCGCGCTGTGCCAGAAGCTCAAGGCGGCGGGCACGACGCCGTACTACGACTCGGTGACGGGCATGCCGCTCACCCTCGCGGCCCTGGTCGGCCATGAGAACGCGCGCCAGGGCGGCGACGTGGACGCGCAGATCTTCGCGGGCCAGAAGAAGTTCGGGGACCTGTGGCTCGGGCCGCTGACGAACTTCAACCAGCTGTTCACCAGCGGGGTCATGAGCAAGGACGTCGTGGGCCTGAGCGGCGAGCAGATCGTGGACGAGTTCGCCAACGGCCGCGTCGCGATGATCTCCGCGGGCCCGTGGAACGTGTCCACGCTGCGGGAGAAGGCGCCGAATATGAACATGGCCTTCGTCGGCGTGCCGACGCCCGACGGCAAGCCGTTCTGGTCCGGCGCGGCCTCGCCCGGTTACGCCATCAACGCCAAGACCGAGCACGAGAAGGAGGCCGAGGCGTTCCTGACGTACCTCGGCAGCAAGGAAGGCGTGACGCTGTTCAACAAGCAGACGGCGGCCATGACGACCACGTCGGACGTCACGCCCGAGATCGACAAGGTGCTGGAGCCCAACCTCCAGGCGCTCAAGGACGGCACCTTCTACCTGCCGCAGATCGCCTGGCCACGGGCGCAGGACGCGCTCAACACCGAGGCGGTCGCGCAGCTCCAGCTGATGGTGCAGGGCCAGGAGCAGCCGGCCGACGTGGCCGCCGCGCTCGACAACCGGCTCAAGGGCCAGAGCTGACATGACGGCGTTCGGCACGAGGGCGCCCGCCGCGACAGGCGCCCTGTCCTGGCTGGTCTCGCCGAAGCGGCTGGAGGGGCTGCGGCTGCAGGCGTTCCTGGTGCCGATCGGGATCGTGTTCGCGGTGCTGTTCGCGATCCCGCTGGCGCAGTCGCTCTACTTCAGCGTGACCGACTTCAACGGCTACTCGACGGAGGTCAACTTCGTCGGGCTGGAGAACTACCGGAAGATCTTCGCCGACCCGGCCATGCTGGCCGGGCTGGGGTTCACGCTGCTGTACGCGATCGGCACCACGCTGATCATCACCCTGCTGGCGATCCCGCTGGCCGTGCTGCTCAACCGGCGCTTCTTCGGCCGGAGCGTAGTGCGGGCCGTCTTCTTCTTCCCCGCCATCCCCAGCATCGCGATCCTCGGCCTGGTGTGGGGGTTCATCCTGTCGCCGCTCGGCTCGGGCGCCATCAACAGCCTGCTCGGAGAGCTGGGCCCGGTGCCCTGGCTGTCCGACAGCACGCTCGCCCAGCTGTCGGTCATCATGGTCGCCGTCTGGTCGTCCACCGGCTGGCACGCCATCCTTTACCTGGCGTACCTGCAGTCGATCCCCGACGACTACTACGAGGCCGCGCGGGTGGACGGCGCCTCGCCGCGCCAGTCGTTCCTCTCCATCACGCTGCCGCTGCTCGCCCCGGCCGTCACCATCAGCTCGCTGCTGCTGATGACCGGCGGCCTGAAGGTCTACGACCTGCCCTACACCCTCACCAAGGGCGGACCCGGCTACGCCACGTTCACCATCACCCAGTCGATCATCCAGAGCGGCATCGCGCAGGCCGAGTTCGGCCAGGCATCGGCGCTGGCGGTGGTCTTCATGCTGGTCGTCGGCGCGATCGTGGCCGTCCAGCTGGTCCTGTCGAGCCGGCTCGAAGGGCGCCTGTCATGAGAAGGCCGCTGCTCAGCTTCGCGATGATCCTGGCCGCCGCCGTGGTCGGCGTGCCGTTCTACTACATCGTCGTCAACACCTTCAAGACGCAAGCGGAGACGTCGGCCTCACCGCTGGGCCTGCCGTCGGGCCTGTACCTCGACAACTACGCGCGGGTCTTCGAGAGCACGCCGATCCTGCAGTCCTTCCTCAACACGCTGTACGTCACCGCCGTCTCCATCGTGATCATGCTGATCATCGGGTCGATGGCGGCGTACGCGATGCTGCTGCGCAAGACGCTGCTCAACCGGGTGGCCGGCGCGCTGCTCGTGATCGCGTTCCTGGTGCCGGGGCAGGCCACGCTGATCCCGGTCTACCGCATCCTCGTGCAGCTGCGGCTGGTCGACAGCCTCGAAGGGCTCATCTTCCTGTACGCCGCCGGCTCGGTCTTCTGCTACTTCCTCATCCAGGGCTACCTGCGGTCACTGCCGATCTCGATCTTCGAGGCGGCACGCATCGACGGCGCGGGACCGTGGCAGATCTACTGGCGGATCGTGCTGCCGCTCATCCGGCCCATCCTCATCACGGTCGGCGTGTTCCAGACCATGTGGATCTGGAACGACTTCATCACGCCGAACGTGTTCATCAGCTCGCCCGACAAGCAGACCCTGGTGCTGCAGGTCTACAAGGCCGTCGGGCAGTACTCGGTGGACTGGCCGGCGTTCATGACGCTCAGCGTGATCGTGCTGACCCCCGTCGTGATCTTCTTCATCGCGATGCAGCGGCACATCGTCAACGGGCTGCTGCGGGGGAGCGTCAAGGGTTGACGCGTGAGAGGATGCGGGCCGTGCGGGTGATCCAGAAATGGTGACGATCCAGGACGTGGCCAGGGCCGCGGGGGTGTCCGCCATGACGGTGTCCCACGTGCTCAACGACCACCCCCATGTCAAGGCCGAGACGCGCGAGCGCGTGCTGCAGGCCATCAACCAGCTCGACTACCGGGTCAACGTGGCGGCGCGCAACCTTCGTACCGGGCGGACCGGCACGATCGGGCTCGCCGTACCCGAGGTGGACCGGCCGTACTTCGGGCAGCTCGCGGCCGAGATCATCACGGCGGCGGCCCGGCACAACCTCAAGGTGGCCATCGAGCAGACCGGCGCCTCGCGCGAGGGCGAGCTGGACGCGCTCGCCCTGTCCCGCAACCGCCTCTACGACGGGCTCATCCTCAGCACCGTCGGGCTCGGGCCGACCGACACCGACCTGCTCAAGGTCGACTACCCCATCGTCATCCTGGGGGAGCGCATCTTCGACGGGCCCGTGGACCACGTCGCCATGCCCAACGTCGAAGGCGCCCGCGCCGCCACCGCCCACCTGATCGAGCGGGGCTGCCGCCGCATCGCGCTCGTCGACGGCGGCGCCCAGGGGGAGGAGGTCAACGTCTCCAGCCTGCGCTTCACCGGCTACCGCGAGGCGCTCGACGAGGCCGGCGTCGACTTCGACGCGCGGCTCGTGGCCCCGACCTCGCGGTTCACGATGGAGGGCGGGGCCGCCGCGGCCCGGCGCCTGGTGGACGACGGGGTGGAGTTCGACGGCGTGTTCTGCGTGACCGACACGGTGGCGATCGGCGTGCTGCGCGGGCTGGCCGACCGGGGCGTACGCGTGCCCGGCGAGGTGAAGGTCATCGGCTTCGACAACATCGCCGAAGGCGGCTACATCGTGCCCTCCCTGTCGTCGATCGACCCCGATCACTCGCTGATGGCCGGCACGGCCGTCCGGTTCCTCGCCAAGCGGATCACGGAGAAGGGCAAGAAGCGGGAGGTCGCGCGCGAGTTCGTCAGCCGCTTCACGGTCGTGGCCCGCGAGTCCACCGGTGGGGCGTGAGGCCGGCCGCCATTGACATGGATGCGCACCCTCCGTAGCGTGATAAATGTCCAGTCGTTAGTGAATAGATATTCATAACAGGACATTGCGCGGCAGGAGAGAGCATGGCTCGTCAGTGGATACGCAGATCTCTCGGGACTTTCTTACTGCTCTCGCTCACGGCGGGCATGACGGCGCCGCCGGCCGAAGCCGTCACCCAGAGCCCCCGGCCGCGGACCATCGTCACCGCCGACCCCGAACTCGACGACGCCAACTCGCTGATCCGATACCTGCTCTACAGCAATGAGGTGACGACCGAGGGGCTCGTCTACGCCAGCAGCCGGTTCCACTGGAAAGGCGACGGCAAGGGGACGGAGTTCTTCCTGCCGGGCAGGGAGTACACCACCCCGCAGACGTCGTGGCGGTGGGCGCGGGACGAGCAGTTCATCCACACCGCGGTGAAGGCGTACGCCGAGGTCTATCCCAACCTCGTACGCCATGACCGCGACTACCCCGACCCCCGCAGTCTGCTCTCCAAGATCCGCGTGGGCAACGTCGAGTTCGAAGGGGACATCTCCAAGGAGACCCCGGGATCGAACCTCATCAAGGACGTTCTCCTCGACGGCAAGGGCGGACCCGTCTACCTGCAGGCGTGGGGAGGCACGAGCACGATCGCCCGCGCGCTGAAATCGATCCAGGAACAGTACGAGGGAACGCCCCGGTGGGACCGCGTCCGCCGCGAGGTGTCCCGAAAGGCGATCATCACCAAGTTCGGCTCACAGGATGCCGGCTACCAGGATTACATCGCCCCCAACTGGCCGGACATCGAGGCACGGGACGTGGCGACCACGATCTGGGGCTACTTCGCCCGCCGCACGGTCCTTCCCGAGCACGCGAAATACCTCTCGGCCCGATGGACGGCGGAGAACGTGTCCGGCAAGGGGCCTTTCGGCGAGCTGTACCGGATCTGGGGTGACGGAAAGCAGATGGTGGAGGGCGACGTCTGGGATCACTTCGGCCTGTCCTACCTCGGCGAGGACGAGCTACGCGCGCGCGGCTACAAGATATGGATGCCCATCCAGGAAAAGGGCTCCTGGATCTCCGAAGGAGACACCTCCAACTTCATGAACCTCGTGGACAACGGTCTGCGCGGTCATGAGAAAGGCGGCTACGGCGGATGGGGCGGCCGCCAGGAGCAGAGCCCCGACGACCCGTCCGAATGGCTCGCCTCGAAAGCCGTGGACCACGATCCGCAGGGCAACGCGCCGGCCGACTATGCGGCGGCCCGCTGGTTCGAGGCCGCCCAGCTCGATTTCGCCGCGCGCCTGCGATGGAGCGTGACGCCCGACTTCCGCGCGGCGAACCACCGGCCCGAGGTCACCCTGCCGGCGGGGCGCCGCGACATCAGCGCGCGGCCCGGGCAGAAGGTGCGCCTCTCCGCCAGGGCGACCGATCCCGACGGGGACGCACTCAGCTCTCGCTGGTGGCAGTACCAGGAGGCGGGCAGCTATCGGGGCGCCGTCGAGCTCACCACCGATGACGGCGCGACGGCCGCCGCACCGGGACGTCATTCCTCGAAGGCGAGCTTCACCGTGCCGGCGGACGCGCGGCCGGGGAGCACCATCCACGTCATCGTCGAGGTGAAGGACGACGGCAGCCCGGCGTTGACCGCCTACCAGCGCATCATCGTGACCGTGAGATGACCCGGCGCATGTGAAGCCCGTCCCTGGCCGGTCGCAGCGCTGAGAGCGCGTGGCAGCGCGCTGTCAGACCCGTATCAGCGGCGGCGGCCATCGTCGTACGTGCACGTCAGAGCGTACGAGAAGCCGAGAGGGAATCACATGTCGCAGGAGAAGCTGGCCGAGTTCGTCGAGGCGGCGGCCAAGGAGTTCGGGATCCCCGGTGTCGCCGTCGGGGTGCTGGCCGGGGGCCGGGAGTTCGTCGCCGCACATGGCGTGACGAGCCTCGACAACCCGTTGCCGGTCGACGACCGAACCCTGTTCCACCTGGGCTCGGTGACCAAGACCTTCACCGCGACCGCGCTGATGCGCCTGGTCGCGGAGGGCAAGGTGGAGCTGGACGCGCCGGTGCGCCGCTACGTCCCCGAGCTCACGCTCGCCGACGAGGCCGCCGCCGCGCGGATCACCGTGCTGAACCTGCTCAACCACACCGCCGGCCTGGACTGGAACCTGATCGACGTGGAGGAGGAGGACGGCTCCCTGGCCGCGTTCGTGGCGCAGCTGGCCGGCCTGCCGCTGATCGCGCCACCCGGCGCCCGCGCCTCCTACAGCCAGGCGGGCTACAACCTGGCCGGCCGGATCATCGAGAACGTCACCGGCCTGAGCTACGAGAAGGCCGTGTCCGCGCTGGTCCTGGAGCCGGCCGGGCTGTCGAACACCTTCTTCGAGCCGGACGACGTCATGGTCCGCCGCTTCGCCGTCGGCTACAACCGCGGCGAGGACGGCACGCTGCGGTTCGCGCGGCCGTGGAAGGCGTGGCGGGCCGGCATGCGCGGCAACAACCCCGGCGGCGGCCTCGCCTCCTCCGTCAGCGACCTGCTGGCCTGGGCCCGCTTCCACCTGGGCGGCGCAGTGGGGGTGCTGCCCGCCGAGACGCTGCGGAGCATGCGGGAGCCGACGGTCGAGCTGCGGGCCAGCACGCTCGGCGACGCCTTCGGCATCTGCTGGTTCCTGCGCGAGGTGGACGGGGTGCGCACCATCGGGCACGGCGGATCCGGCAACGGCCAGTTCGCCGAGCTGCTCATCGTGCCCGAACACGACTTCGCCGTCGTCTCGCTGGCCAACGCCGGTCCGGACGGCTACCGGTTCAACGAGAGCGTCGCGCGCTGGGCGCTGGAGCACTACCTCGGCGTGGTCGAGCGGGACCCCGAGCCGATCCCGTACGACCGGGCGCGGGCGGAGGAGGTCGCCGGCCGCTACGAGATCGACGCCATGAACCTCGACCTCGCCACCGACGGCACCCGGCTCACCCTCGAGGTCGGGATCAAGCCGGAGATCCGCCAGGCGTCGGAGACCGAGATGCCCCCGGACTACCCGCCGGCCGCCGTGGGCTTCCTGCCCGGCGACGGCAACGAGTACATCATCACCGAGGGCGGCCTGAAGGGGCAGCGCGGCTTCTTCACCCGTGACGACAGCGGCACGGTCGTGGGCGTCGACCTCGCCGGCCGGCTGTTCGGCCGGGCCACGGCCACCTCCTGATCGATCAGCGGCCGCCACCTCCTGGAGCGGGAAGTGGCAGGCGGCCCCGTGCAGCGGCTCCTTGTCGGCCGGCTCCAGGGGCGGCGCCTCCCGGGCGCAGACGTCCTGCGCCTTCCGGCAGCGGGTCCGGAACCGGCACCCCGACGGCGGGTCGAGCGGGGAGGGCCCCGACCGCGCGGAGAAGATCGTGGCCGCCCTGCTCCGGGCCCGGGAGCGGATCGTCCGGTGACCGTTATCGCACTATGACAGTGCGGCGGCGCGCTCCAGGAACAGGTCGCGCTCGCGGACGTTCCGGGTCAGCTCGGCCGCGCGCCGGAACTCGGCGGCCGCCTCCTCGGCCCGGCCGAGCTTGGCCAGCAGGTCACCGCGGACAGCGGGCAGATGCGCGTACTCCCGCAGGGCGCGCTCGTCCCGGAGGCCGTCGGCGATCTCCAGCCCGCGCTCGGGCCCGTACGCCATGCCGACCGCGACCGCCCGGTTCAGCTCGACGATCGGCGAGGGCGTGAGGTGGGCCAGCAGCCGGTAGAGGGCGGCCATGCGTTCCCAGTCGGTGGCCTCCGGGGTGAGCGCGCGGGCGTGGCACGCGGCGATGGCCGCCTGCAGCCCGTACGGCCCGAGCGTGCCCAGCTCCTCGGCGCGGCGCAGCGCGTCCAGGCCGCGGCGGACCAGGAGCCGGTCCCAGCGGCTGCGGTCCTGGTCGAGCAGCAGGATGGGCGAGCCGTCGCGGGCGGTCCTGGCCGGGATGCGCGAGGCCTGGATCTCCATGAGCGCGAGCAGGCCGTGCACCTCGGGCTCCGCGGGCATGAGCCCGACCAGTACGCGGCCGAGGCGCATGGCCTCCTGGCACAGCGACGGGCGGATCCAGTCGTCGCCGGCGGTCGCCGCGTACCCCTCGTTGAAGATCAGGTAGATGACCTCCAGGAGGGAGGCCAGCCGCGCGGGCAGCTCGGCGGGCGGCGGCAGCTCGATCGGGATCCTCTTGTCGGCGAGGGTGCGCTTGGCCCGCGAGATGCGCTGCCCGACGGTGGGCTCCGGGACGAGGAAGGCGCGGGCGATCTCGGCCGTGGACAGGCCGCCGAGCAGGCGAAGGGTGAGCGCGAGGCGGCCCTCGGCGGGCAGCTCGGGATGGCAGGCGGTGAAGATCAGGCGGAGCAGGTCGTCGCCGATGTGGTCGTCGAGGGCCTCGTCGAGCTCGGCCTCCGCCGACTCCTGGCGGAGCTCCATGTCCCGGCCGATCTGCTGCAGCTTGCGCTGGTAGGTGTCACGGCGGCGGAACTGGTCGAGGGCCTGGTGCTTGGCCGCGAGCGTCAGCCAGGCGCCCGGATTGTCGGGTACGCCCTTACGCGGCCACTCTTCGAGCGCGGCCACCAGCGCGTCCTGCGCCAGCTCCTCGGCCAGCCCGATGTCGTTGACCATGCGGGCCAGGGCGGCGATGACCCGGGCGGACTCGATCCGCCACACCGCCTCCACCGCCCGGTGCGAATCGGCTACCGTCATGCGTCCTGCATACAGCATCCGGCCGCGGACGTGGTCCGCGGCCGGATGGGCACCAGGTCAGGCCGGCGGGGCGAAGTCCTCGGGCCCGAACAGCCGCAGCACGTCCGATTCGCCCTCCCATCCCGGCCACAGGTCACGGTGGAGCTTGACGAAGCGGGTGGTCCACTCCACGGCTTCCTCCTTGCTCCTGACCTCGTACAGTGCGTAGCTGATCAGCTCCTTGGCCTCGGCGAACGGGCCGTCGCTGACGGTCAGCCGGCCCCCGCTCACCTCGACCCGCGCCCCCTCGGAGCTGGGGGCCAGGCCGCTGTTGTCGAGCAGGGCCCCGGCCTCGGTGGCCTCCTGGCCGAGCTTGAAGATGGCCTCCATGAGGTCGGCCGGCGGCGGCCCTTCGGGCTGGGCGTTGACTTTGAGGGTGACCAGGTAGCGCATGGTGAAATTTCCTTTCTCTATGGGTGGGGATGGAAGGTCAGGCGCGGGAGAGGTTCAAGGACAGTAGCGACAGCCAGCTCCAGACCGCCACGATGGCGGCGACGAACAGCAGGTTGGTCCAGGCGACGCCGCCGCCGCTCGCGATGCCGACGAAGGAGCCGAGGAACAGCGTGCCGGTGACGCGGGAGTACAGGGCCCAGCCCGTGCGGCCCTCACGCGACTGCCGGGAGGCGATGACGTAGCAGGCCGCGACCATGCACAGGAACCCAACGCCGCCGGCGGCCAGGTGCAGGGTACCCGACAGGGTGATGACGCCCGGGCCTTCCGGGGTCCCGGCGGGGAAACCCATCGCGGGGTCAGCGGGGAAGATCGCGGCGCCGATCATGCTGGCGCCGAACACGCCGACCAGGATCGGCGCCCACCGGGCTCCCCGGCCGGGCGCCAGGGCTCGGCGCAGGCCGGCGGCGGCGGCGATGGTGGCCAGGGCGGTGAGGACGAAGTTGGCGGTCTGGATCCAGCCGAGCTCGCCGTTGGCGAGGAAGCTCCACGGGTGGCGGGCCAGGTCGAAGCCCTGCCGGGTGAACGCCTGGGCGAGGGCGACGATCACGTAGAACGGACCGGCGGCGACGCCGCAGCCGAGGAGCAGGCGCTGGGTGGAGGTGGGTCGGGCGGGGGAGTGGGCAAGCTGCCGGGTCATGGTCGTCAACCTCGCGTCGGCGGGGCCGGCCCATCCGGCCCTCTGGACACGCTGCGAACGAGGGGAGGCGTTTTCGACACGCGCCCCGAAGTTTTTTCAAGATTTATTCGGCGAACATCCCCTGCCCGGGAGTCAGCAGGTGGCGGGGGTCGAATCGGGCCTTCGCGTGCTCCACGGCGGGCCACAACGGGCCGTAGTGGTCCTTCCAGCCGGCCCGCGTGAGCGCGACGGCGCTGACGGGATAGAGGTGGCCGCCGATGGCGCGGATGCGGTCGTACAGCGCGCGGTTGGTCTTGACCAGCCTGCCCACCAGCAGGGGATCGTCGGCGGGGAAGCACACGAGGCTGCAGAGGAACGCGACCTCCCCCTCCGGCAGGCGCACCAGCGGCGAGCTCACGCGGCCGGGGCGGATGGGGTAGAGCAGGATGCGCCCGAACTCGCCCAGGTCCTCCTGGGTCACGTCGGCGAGGAGCTCCGCGGCCAACCCGTCGGCGGCCGCGTCCGGGACGAAGGAGTGCAGCCACGGGTGGGGATGGTGCCAGGTGCCCGCCGCCCGCAGGTGGCTCTCGAGCTTGCTCAGCCGCAGGAACAGCTCCAGGTACGGCAGATCGACGCGCTCGGCCCGGTCGCGGAGGTCGGACAGGCCGGCCAGCGTCTCCTCGTCATCGGGCGGCGAGTCGGCCGAGTGACCGACCCCTACTTCGACCACGCACTGCCGGCCCGGCCGGATCGTGCCCTGCAGGAAGTCGACCCGGTCCGTGGACAGCAGGTGGCGCTGGTCGGCCGTCATCGCCCGGTGGTCCGGGTAGGACAGGGTGTGCAGGCGGACCCGTTCGGGAGCGCGGACGAGCCGGAGGACGGCCCGCGTGATGATCCCGTACTGGCTGAGCCCGCCGCGTACGGCGTCGAAGAGCTCGGGGTGCGCGCTCGCCGAGCACGTGACGACCTCGCCCTCGCCCGTCACCACCTCCAGCTCGATGACGTTGCAGCTCTGGAAACCGTGCCGGAACGTCATGCCGCCCAGACCGCCCGCGGAAACGGTCCCGCCGACCGAAAGGTCGAGATAGTCGGTGAGCACCGGCGGGGTGAGGCCGTGCGGCAGGGTGACGTCGAGCACCGACCGCCAGGTCGCGCCGCCGCCCACGGTCACGCGATCGGCCTCGACCGCGTGCACGGCGTTCAGGTCGCTCATGTCGATCACGAGACCGTCCTCGGCCTGCGCCCGGCCGTAGACGGAATGGCCCTGCCCGCGGGCGGCCACGGGCATCCCTTGCTCGGCCGCCCGGCGCACCGCGGCGGCCACGTCCGGGGCCGATCCCGGCCGGTACACGGCCGCGGGCCGCCGCCTGATCAGGTGCCCGAAATCGTCACTCGCGGCATCCAGGCATTCCGGCGCGTACAGCCACGCTTCCTTGCTCATCCCGGCCCCCGAACTCGGCGTGGTCACTCAGGGTCACCATACGTCAACCATGAGCTCGGCGGCCTTGCGGACATCGGCGTCCAGCGGGCGGTCGGGGTCGACCGGAGGGATCGCCTCGATCAGGGCGTCGAGGAGCGCCGCGCAGCCCGGAGCCGTGGGGCGGCGGGCCCCGACGTGCGCGGCCTGCCGCAGCCCCACCGCGAGCGATCCGCAGAGCAACCGCAGCAGGGCGGCCGTGTCGTAGGCGCGAAGGGCGGCCTGGGTGCCGAACGGCACCACGTCCTGGTTGTGCAGGTTGGTCGGCAGGCTCTGCATGCTGACCGGTACGGCGGCGTGGCGGATCTCGGCGACGAACGCGGTCGTGGCGAGCTGCACCCCCTGCATCCCGTGTTGACGGCCGGGCCCGGCGGCGAGCATCGGGGGCAGGCCGCCGTTGCGGGCCGGGTCGACGAGGAGGTCCAGCTGCCGCTCGGCGAGGTTGCCGAGCTGAGCGGTGACCATCGCGAGGACATCGGAGGCGAAGGCGGCCGGCTGCCCGAAGAAGTTGCCGCCGTGCACCACCAGGTCGTCGCCGGGGAAGAACAGCGGGTTGTCGCTGACGCCGGACAGGTCGGCCGCGACGACGCCGTCCACGTACCGCAGGGCATCCTCGGCGGCGCCCAGCAGCTGGGGAGAGCAGCGGATGCTGTACGGCTCCTGCAGCGCGCGCGTGCCGGCCGGGACGATCCCGGAAAGGTGCTTGCGCATGCCGTCGGCGACGTCGGCCGCACCCGGGTGGCCGTACGCCGCGATCAGGCGCGGGTCGAGGAAGCCCGGGTCGCAGCCCAGCAGATCGACCAGCAGGCAGGTGAGCGCCTGCATCGCGCGGTGGGCGGAGCGGACGCCGTCCAGGGCCAGGGCGGTCGCGGCGGTGGTGAGGGACGTGCCGTTGACCAGCGCGAGGGCGTCCCGGCCGTCGAGCGTCAACGGGGTCAGCCCGGCATGGTGGAGCGCCTCGGTCGCGGGCATCCGCCGGCCGTCGACGTACGCCTCCCCCCGGCCGCGCAGCGCCTGGGCGGCACAGGCGAGCGGGATCAGGTCTCCGCTCGCGCCGACCGAGCCGTACCGGGGGATCGCCGGTACGAACGTCGTCGCGAACATCGCGGCGAGCCCGTCGATCACGTGCGCCGAAACCCCGGACACCCCCTGCGCGAGCGACCACACGCGCACGAGAAGCGCGGCCCGGCTCACCTCATGGGCGAGATCCGGCCCCTGCCCGGCACCGAGGTGGGCCAGGGTGTTGTCACACTGGTCCGCCTCCTCCTCCCGGCCGGGGAACCCGACCAGGGCGCCGAAGCCGGTGGTCGCGCCGTAGACCGGACGTTCCTCCTCCCGCAGCACGTCGCGGAGGAAGTCACGGCCGCGCTCGACCCGGCCGCGGACGCCCGCGTCGACCACGACGGACACCGGTGCGGCGGCGCGGCGCAGGTCGGCCGAGCGGAGCGGGACGCTGAGATCTATGGAAACTTCGGCGGCGGGCATGCCCGGACCATAGGCGGTCAATTCTCAGAATCTTCTGAGAATTCGTCCGTAGCTTCCAGATCATGGCGCATGACTACCTGATCATCGGGGCCGGACCGGCCGGGCTGCAGCTCGCCGCATCGCTCGAACGTAGCGGTCATGACTATGTCGTCCTGGAACGCGGAGCCGGACCGGGCACCTTCTTCACCAGGTTCCCGCGGCACCGCCGGCTGATCTCCATCAACAAGGTGCACACCGGGTACGCGGACCCGGAGCTGCGGCTGCGGATGGACTGGAACTCGTTGCTGAGCGACGATCCCGAGCTGCTGTTCACCCGGTACAGCGAGCGATACTTCCCGCAGGCCGACGATCTCGTGCGCTACCTGTCCGACTTCGCGACGGCGGCCGGCGTCCGGGTGAGCTACGACACCGAGGTCGTCCGGATCAGCCGGGACGACGGCGGGTTCACCGTCACCGACCGCGGCGGACGCTCGTGGGCGGGCCGGCGGCTGGTCATGGCCACCGGCGTCTCCCAGCTGTACGTCCCGCCGATCCCCGGCATCGAGACCGCCGAACGCTACGACACGTTCGAGACCGACCCGGCGTCCTTCGCCGACCAGCGGGTCCTGGTGATCGGCAAGGGCAACTCGGGATTCGAGACCGCCGACGCGCTCATGGAGCAGGCCGCGGTCATCCACATCGCCGGGCCGCACTCCATCAGGATGGCCTGGCAGTCGCATTACGTCGGGCACCTGCGCGCGGTGAACAACAACTTCCTCGACAGCTACCAGCTGAAGTCCCAGAACACGGTCCTCGACGGCACGGTGGAGAGCATCGAACGCCGCGAGGACGGCCGCTACCGGGTGATGTTCCGCTACGCCCGCACCGTGGAGGCCCTGCGCGAGCTGTTCTACGACCGGGTGATCGTGTGCACCGGGTTCCGGTTCGACGCCTCGGCGTTCGACGACGGCTGCCGGCCCGCGCTGGTCATCGACGACCGGTTCCCGGAGCAGACGCCGGCGTACGAGTCGGTCAACGTGCCAGACCTGTACTTCGCCGGCACGCTCACCCAGCAGCGCGACTTCAAGAAGGCCACCAGCGGGTTCATCCACGGCTTCCGCTACGGGGTGCGCGCGCTGCACCGGATCCTGACCACCCGCTACCACGGCGGGACCTGGCCGGCCGAGCAGGTGGATCCGGCCCCGGACGCGATCAGCGACGCGATCATCGCCAGGGTCAACCGCTCCTCCGCGCTCTGGCAGCAGTTCGGCGTACTCGGCGACCTGGTCACGGTGGACGGCGCCACCGCGCTCTACCAGGAGGAGGTGCCGGTCGCCTACGTCGCCGGCGGCGGGTTCGGCCCGGCCCGGCACGCGTTCGTCGTCACCCTGGAGTACGGAAAGGATCACGACGCCGTCGACCCCTTCGACATCTCGGTCCCGAGGGTCGTCGAGAACGACGCCGTCAACGCCCACGACGCGAGCTACCTGCACCCGGTGGTGCGGCACTACCGCGACGGGGCGCCGGCCGGCGTCCACCACCTCGCCGAGAACCTGGAGAACCAGTGGGACCTGCCGGCGGTGCACCAGCAGCCGCTGGCCGTCTTCGTCAAGGAGTGCCTTGCCGACGCCGGCTGAACCGTACCCGGGCGTCGTCCTCGACCTCCTCGCCGCGGCCGGGGACCGGCCCGTCTTCGAGCACGGTGCCCGTGCCGTCACCGGCGCGCAGCTGCTCGGCCTCGTCCGGCGGATGGCGGCCGGGCTGCGCGCCGCGGCCGTCGGGCCGGGGGACGGCCTCGTCATGCTGCTGGGCGTCACCCCCGAAGCGTTCGCCGCGATCATCGCCGGGTACGTCGTGGGAGCCCGGGTCGTCGGCGTGCGGCCAGGGCTGTCCGACGGCCAGTTGCGCCACCTGCTCCGCCAGGACGTCGCCGCCGTCGTGACCGACGCGCCCGCCGGTCCGGAACACGCGCCGCGCACGCTGACCGTGCCGGAGCTGCTGGCCGCGCCCGACGACGGCGGCCCGCCGCAGCTGTCCGGCCGGCCGCACGATGTCGCCCGGCTCCTTCACACCAGCGGCAGCACCGGCACGCCGAAGGCGTGCGCGCAGACGTACGCCGCCATGAACGCGGCGTGGACGGCCCGGCCGCGGGCGTGGCCGCCGGCGATCCGGGAGCTGGCCTCCCGGCTGCGGCGCTACCTCGTGTTCGGGTCGCTGAGCAGCCAGGTGATGATGGAGTACGGGGTGCTCACGCTCGCCGCGGGCGGCACCATGGTCGTCGCCGACCCGCCGGCCTTCCCCGACGCGATCGTCAGGCATCGGGCCTCCGCCACCGTCATCACCGTGCCCCGCCTGTACAAGCTCGTCGCCGCGCAGCGTGACGACCCGGCCGACCTGAGCAGTCTCCAGGCGCTCATGGTGTCCGGGTCGCCACTGGCGGCGTCCCGGCTCCGAGAGGCGCTCGACGTGCTCGGCCCGGTCGTGTTCCAGGGTTACGGCCAGACCGAGACCGGCACGATCTCGATGGCCATGCCGTCGGACGTCCCTCCCTCGGTCGGGTTCCCGCCCGACGCCGTCGACGTCGTGATCCGGGATGCGGACGGCAGGCCCGTCCCGCCCGGCGTCGACGGCGAGCTGTACGTCCGCACACCCGCGCAGGCCATCGGCTACTGGGCCGAACCGGCGGAGACCGCGGAGGTGTTCGTGGACGGGTGGGTGCGCACCCGGGACCTGGGCCACTTCGACGAGGACGGGCGGCTGTACCTGGCCGGGCGGACGCGGGACGTCGTCATCGTCAACGCGAACCTCTACTACGCCGGCCCGATCGAGCGGGCTCTGGCCGCGTCCCCCGATGTCGCGGAGGCGTACGTGGTCGGCGCCCCCGACGAGAACACCGGCGAGGCGGTGCACGCGTTCGTGGTGCCGGTGGCGGGCCGGACCCCGGACCTCGGTGAGCTGCGGAGGCGGGTCGGTGGGCAACTGGGTGACGCGTGTGTGCCGGCGACGATCACCGTCATCGAAGAGGCGCCACCGGCGCCGAACGGCAAACCGGACAAGCGCCTCCTGATGACCGCGATACCCCGAGCGGAGGCTTAGCAGCAGGCCGGACGGAGCCGCTCACATGCCGCCGGGATGCTCGATCGACCGGATGACGGCGTCGGGGACGATCAGGTCCGCCTTCGGCTTGGTGGTGGCGATCAGATCGGCGTTGCGCTGGTCGACCTCCGCCACCCAGCTCACCGCGTGCTCCGGCGGCTTGCCGAAGCGGATGTGCCGGGTGACCAGCCGGTCCACGCGCTCGGCGTGGCCCAGATCGCAGTACCAGACCTCGTCCAGCCAGGGGCGTACGCGGCCCCAGTCACCCTCGTCGAGCAGGAGGTAGTTGCCCTCGGTGATGATCAGCCGGGCGGCGCGGGGGACCGGGATGCTGCCGGCGATGGGCTGCTCCAGGTCGCGCTCGAAGGCGGGGGCGTAGACCACGTCCTCCTCGTCCTCGCGCAGGCGGCGGAGAAGGGCGGCGTAGCCGGCGGCGTCGAAGGTGTCGGGGGCGCCCTTGCGGTCACGCCGGCCGAGCCGGTCGAGCTCGACGTCGGCCAGGTGGAAGCCGTCCATCGGGACGTGGGCCACCCAGTCGGCGGTGAGGCCAGGGGGTGGCTCCTGCCGGAGCAGGCGGGTGAGGGTCACCGCGAGCGTGGTCTTGCCCGCGCCGGGGCCGCCGGTGATGCCCAGGAGGGCCCGCCGGCCGCCCCAGGCGCGGGCCCGGGCGAGGAGGTCGTCCAGGCTCATCGGGCCGGGCTGGTGTGGAGGTGGCCGGCGATGAAGGCGCGGGCGTGCCGGGCGAGGTCTTCGCCGTCGTCCCACAGGTTGCGCCAGATCGCCAGGTCGTTGGAGAGCCCCTCCATCACGACCGCCGAGGAGAACGACTCGAAGGTGATCGGCCCCTGGTATCCGATGTCGCCCAGAGCGTGGAAGAACGCGGTGAAGTCCAGGTGGCCGGAGCCGAGGTAGCCACGGTGGTTCTCGCCGATGTGGACGTAGCCCAGCCGGTCGCCGACCTCGCGCACGGGGCGGACGAGGTCGTCCTCCTCGATGTTCATGTGGTACGTGTCGAGGTGGATCAGGACGTTGTCCTCGCCGATGTCGTCGGCGAGGCGCAGCGCGTCCCCGGCGGTGTTGATGACGTTGGTCTCGTACCGGTTGCAGATCTCCAGGCCGAGCGTCATGCCGTGGGCGCTCGCCTCCTGGGCCAGCCGGCGCAGCACCGCGACCACGTTGCGCCGCCCCGCCTCGGTGAGCGGGCGGCCGTACTTGCCGAGCGCGCTGTAGAGCGCGCCGGTGAAGTGGGTGCCGCCGAGCTCGCGGGTCGTGGCCAGGGAGTCGTGCAGCAGCTTCTCGCCGCGCTCGACCACGGCCGGGTCGTCGCTGGAGACGTCGGCGTCGAAGGCGAGGCCGCGGGAGCAGGCCACGCCCAGCCCGGCCGTACGCAGGGCCTCGCGCGCGGCGGCGACGTCGAGGTTCGCCGAGTCGTGCAGCGAGATCTCCAGCAGGTCGAAGCCGGTCGCCTTGGTCTTGTCGATCGCGTACGCCAGCGAGGCCGGGCCGGTGTCGCCGACCCAGACGAGAGCGTGGACGCCGATGGGGTTGGTGGTCATCTGAGTGGATTGCCTTTCTGGGGCGTCAGTTGCTGAGCGCGCCGGTGATCAGGGCGACGATCTCCTCGCCGGTGGTCTCGGCCGTACGCCGCCCGCCCACGCAGCGCCCGGACCGCATCACCCACACCTGCTGGCTGAGCCGCATGACCTGGGCGAAGTTGTGGCTGATGAGCAGGACCGCGTGACCCTCGTCGCGGAGTCTGAGGATCAGCTCCTCGACCCGGGCGGTCTCCTGCACGCCGAGCGCGGCCGTGGGCTCGTCCATGATCACGAGCTTGGAGCTGAACCCGGCGGCGCGGCAGATGGCCACGGCCTGGCGCTGGCCGCCCGAGAGGCGGCGTACCCGGGACTTCACCGCGGGCACGTTGACGGCGAGCGTGGAGACCATCTCGCGGGCGCGGGCCTGCATGGCGCGCCGGTCGAGCAGGGCGACCGGGCCGAACCTGCGGACGATCTCGCGGTTGAGGAACAGGTTCTGCCACACCGTGAGGTCTTCCACCAGCGCGAGGTTCTGGTGCACGGTCTCGATCCCGGCCTCGCGGGCGTCCTCCGGGGAGCGGAAGTCGGTCTCGGCGCCGTCGAAGACGATGCGCCCGCTCTGCGGACGGTGGATGCCGGAGATGCAGCGGACGAGGGTGGACTTGCCCGCGCCGTTGTCGCCGACCAGCGCGGTGATCTCGCCACGGCGCAGGGTGAGGGAGACGTCGGCCAGCGCGCGTACGCTGCCGAAGGCCAGGGAGACCTCGTGGGCCTCGAGCAGGGGAGTGCCGTTCTCGATCATCGCTGGAACCTTGTGAGCAGGGCGGCCAGCACCACGACGACGCCGACGGCCAGCGGTTGGTAGAACTGGGAGACCCCGAGCAGGGTCAGCCCGTTGACCAGCGCGACCAGCAGCAGCGCGCCGATGACCGGGCCGATGATGGTGCCCCGCCCGCCGAAGAGGCTCACCCCGCCGAGCACGACCGCGGCCACGGAGTTGAGCAGGAAGGAGGTGTTGGAGGCGGGTTCGGCCGCGCCGACGCGGGCGACCAGGAGCAGCGCCCCCAGCCCGGCCAGCGCGCCGCTGATGGCGTAGACGGCGATCTTGATCCGCCGGGTGCTGATGCCCATCGCGTTGGCCGACTCCGGCGAGCCGCCGGTGGCCAGCACGTGGGTGCCGAACCTGGTGTGGAACAGCACGACGTGCGCCACGATCGCGACCACGATCGCGATCAGGAACGAGTAGCCGAAGATCCCCACTCTCCCGGTGGACAGGGCCAGCAGCGCGGGGTCGATGATCGTGACCGGCTTGCCGTCGGAGAGGATCAGCGCCAGACCGGAGGCCGCCGAGAGCATGCCCAGCGTCACGATGAAGTCCGCGATCTTGCCCCAGGCGGTGATCATGCCGTTGACCAGGCCCGCCACCGCCGCGGCGAGCACGCCCGCCACGCAGGAGAGCGCCAGCCCCCACTGCGCCGTGTACGCCTGGCCGAAGACCACCGCGCCCAGCGTCATCGCCGAGGCGATCGACAGGTCGATGCCGGCGGTGGCGATCACGAACGTCTGGCCCACGGCCAGCACGATCAGGATCGCGGCGGCCAGCAGCATGGAGGTGATGTTGCCGGGGCTGAGGAAGGTCGGATTGAGCGCCTGGAACACGATCACCAGGACGACCAGTCCGACGAGGGCCGCCCACTCCGCCCAGAACCCGACGTCTTTCAGCTTCGCGGCCCAGTGCTCTCCGTCGCGGGCCGCGAGCGTTGCGTTTGCCATGTCTGTCACTCCTCGTCCCACCGGGCCGGACGGCCGGGCAGGACGGCGTAGGCGCTACTTGATGAGGGACGCGAACGGGTCGTCGTAGCTGCCGAACGGCTTGGGTGTGGCCGCCAGCGCCTTGTCCGCGTTCTCCTTGGTGACCAGCTCGACCGGGGCCTTGACGTTGGCGGGCAGCGTCTTGCCGGTCGCCGCCGCCTGGCACGCCTCCACGCCCATCAGCCCGATCGCGTACGGGTACTGGGCGACGGTGCCGTCCAGGGTGCCGGCCTTGACCGCGTCGAGCGCGTCCTTGATGCCGTCGACGCTGATGACCTTGACCTTGCCGGCCTTGCCCGCGTTGGCGACGGCGCGCGCCACGCCCAGCCCCATGTCGTCGTTGGCGACGAAGAATCCGGCCAGGTCGGGGTGCGCCTGCAGCACGTCGGTGGCGGCGGTGAGCGCGGTCTGCCGCTCCCAGTTGGCCGCGACGGTCTGCACCATCTTGACCTTGGGCCCGAGGCCCTGCTTGAAGCCCTCGACCCGGGCGCCGCTGGTCACGTCGCCCGCGATGCCGCCGATGGCCGCGACGTCGCCGCCGTCGGCCAGCAGCTCGGTCATGCGCTGCCCGGCCGTCTTGCCGGCCTCGACGTTGTCGGTCCCGATGTACGTCGCGAGCTTGACGTTCGCGCTCTTGGCCGCCGCCGCGTCGATCGGGCTGTCGATGTTGACCACGGTCTTGTTCTGGGCGGAGAGCTGGGCCAGGCCCTGGACCAGGTTGGTGCCGGAGATCGGGTTGACGACGTAACAGGAGAAGTCCTGCCCGGCCAGGCCGTTGAGCTTGTCCGCCTGGCCGGTCGTGTCCGTGATGGCGTTGGCCGCCTGGACCGTGACCGGCACCTTGGCCGTGGCGGCCTGGTCGTCCATGCCCTGCTTCATCGTCTGGAAGAACGGGTTGTCCAGGCCCTTGATCACGGCGGCGATCTTGGGTGTCGCGGTGCCCGCCTCCCCGGCCACGGGGGTGCTCCCGGTGGTCTCGCTGGAGCCGCAGGCCGCCAGCGCGAGCGCACCCGCAGCGAGAACCGCGCTGAGGGCCGCGGTGCGGCGACCTCGGGTGTTGGCCATCATCGGATGCCCCTTTCAGCGTCGATGGCATGACCGTAACCAGTGTTTCCGTTAGATTGCAACACTCCTTTCGACTTTTTATGTCGAAACATGGCTAACTTCCGTCTAGTGGGAGACATAGCTAGAGTGACCCGTATGGATGCACCGAGCCTGCCCGGCGTGTGGCGGGGAGCCAGCTCAGGCGAGATCCTCAGCCTGTTCCGCGACGCCCCCGACGGCCTGACGAAGGCCGACGTGATGCGCCACACCGGCCTGTCGCGCACCACCGTCAACCAGCGGCTCGACGGCCTGCTCGCGGCCGGTCTGCTGATGCCCGCCGAGGAGGAGGCGCGCACCCGTGGCCGCCCGGCGGGCCAGTTCGTGGTCAACCGTGACCGCGGGGTGCTGCTGGTGGCCGACATCGGCGCGACCGGCCTGCGGGCCGCCGTGTGCGACCTGGCCGGCGAGGTGCGGGCCGAGCGCGAGGTCCGCGCCGAGGTGACGGTGGGCCCGCAGGCCATCCTCACCATCGTGGACGAGCTGTTCACCGAGGTCCTGGCCGCGGCCAGGCGCAAGCCCGGCGAGGTGCTCGGCATCGGTCTCGACGTGCCGGGCCCGGTGGACTTCGAGACCGGACGGGTCGTCAGCCCGCCGATCATGACCGGCTGGGACCGCTACGACATCCCCGGCTGGTTCCGCTCCCGCTTCGACTGCCCCGTCCTGGTGGACAAGGACGTCAACGCCATGGCGTACGGCGAGCAGCGGCTGCGCTACCCGGACGTGCCCCACCTGCTCATGCTCAAGATCGGCACCGGCGTCGGCACCGGCCTCATCGCCAGCGGCAAGGTACACCGCGGCGCCGACGGAGCGGCCGGCGACGTCGGCCACATCCAGGTCACGGTGGACGACGTGGCCGAGCCGCCCATCTGCCGGTGCGGCAACGCGGGCTGCGTCGAGGCGTACGCCGGGGGCTGGGCTATCGTGCGCGACCTGCGCGAGGCGGGCCGCGACGTGACCACCGTGGACGACGCCGTACGCCTGATCCGCAGCGGCGACCTCGTCGCGGTGCGGCTCGCCCGGCGCGCGGCCCGCATCCTCGGCGGCGCGATCGCCGACACGGTCAACCTGTTCAACCCGCGCGTCATCGTCATCGGCGGGCAGCTCGCCCACACCGACGAGCAGCTCTTCGCCGGCATCCGCGAGATCGTCTACCGGCGCTCGCTCCCGCTGGCCACCCGCAACCTGCAGATCGTGCGCAGCGACCTCGACCCGCACGCGGGCGTGCTCGGCCTGGCGCAGCTGCTGGTCGACGGCATCTACACCCCCGCGCGGGTCCAGCAGCTCGTGGACGGCGCCGTGGCATAGCGAGCCGATGAAAGTTACAGGCTTTCCGGCGTGTTCGCCCAGGTCGCGATCGCCTGTGCTTGACCGGGCCGTAGCCCCGCGGAAAGAGTCGATCCGAACCTTTCTGGGTTGGGAGTCCGATGAGTTACGTTCGTCGCCGGTGGCTTGCCCTCCTGCTTCCCGGTTTCCTGGTCGTGCTCTGCGCCTTCGTGTCCTTGACGGAACAGTCCGCCGGTGCGGTCGCCGACCCGCCCGGCCCGGTGACCGGCAACGCCACCTACTTCGACGGACTCGGCTCGCCGTACGGCGGCTGCGGGATGCCCCAGGCGAACCTCGACTCGCAGGACTTCGTCGCGCTCAACGTCTACAACACCCCCGGCGACTACGCCTTCTACCCCCGGCCGCTGACGGGAGCCAACCTCAGCAAGGCCGGGTTATGGAACAACGGCCTCAACTGCGGCCGCTACGTGCAGGTCGAGATCAGCGACTACTGCACGGGCACCAACGACGGCGCGCCGAACCAGGCGTTCTGCCGCAACGGCTCCTGGGTCTCCGACGCCTACAACGGCGCGAAGCTGACCATGCTCGTCGCCGACAGCTGCGGTGACTCCAACGGCTGGTGCCGCGACGATCCCTACCATCTGGACCTGTCCAAGGACTCGCTCAACCGGTTCGTGAAGAACGGCGGCGCGATCGGGGACATGTACCCCAACCACTGGAACAACCGGCACGTCACCTGGTCGTTCGTCCCCGCGCCCAACTACAGCGGCGACATCAACATCGGCTTCCTGCAGGGTGCCCAGGTCTGGTGGCCGGCCATCTCCGTCTCGCACCTGGCCAACGGCATCCACGGCGTCGAGTACTACGCCAACGGCACCTGGCAGACGGCCCAGATGAACAGTGACATGGGCCAGTCCTACGTCATCGGCGGGACCACGTCGGGCGGCAGCCAGTTCCAGATCCGGGTGCGGGACGCCACGGACACGCTGATCAACGGCGGGCGCGTGTACAGCTTCTCGCTGCCGTCGGCCTGCAGCCCGCAGTGCGGCACGCCGTACACCAAGGTCACCTACACCGCCTCACAGGGCCCGACCTCCACGCCCACGCCGACTCCGACGGTGACCCCGACCGTGACGCCCACGGGCGGCACCGGCGTCTCCTGCAGCGTGAACCACCAGGTCGCCAGCGCCTGGCAGGGCGGTTTCACGGCCAACGTCACCGTGAAGAACACGGGCACTTCGACCTGGAACAACTGGACGATCACGTGGACCGCGCCGTCCGGCGTGTCCCTGGTCAACGGCTGGGGCTCCACCGTCACGTCGTCGGGCACCACGTGGACGATCAAGGCGCCGAGCTGGGCCACGAGCCTCGCGGCGGGCGCGACGGCCACCTTCGGCTACCAGGCCAACGGCCCGTCCACGGCCGCCCCGACCGGCATCACCTGCTCATAGGCCGGGCGGCGCGGTGGAGCGGCGCACGACCAGGCTCGGCGTGACGGAGAAGTGCACGGCGGTGGTGCGGCCTTCGATGCGTTCGAGCAGCAGCCGCCCCGCCGTACGGCCCATGACGGCCCCGTCCTGGTTGACGGTGGTCAGCGCGATGTTGGGATGGGCGGCCAGGCGGGTGTTGTCGTAGCCCGCGACGGAGACGTCGTCCGGGACGGAGAGACCGGCTTCGTGGAGCGCGGTCAGGACGCCTAGCGCCGACTCGTCGGAGCCCGCGAAGATCGCGGTCGGGCGCGGGGACCGGCTCAGCAGCTCGTGGGCGCCGCGATAACCGCCGTCCTCGGAGTACGAGGTCGCGACGACGGCGATCTCGTCGGCGAACCCGTGGTCACGCATCACGCGCTCGTAGGTCTCGGCCCTGATGTGCGGCTTGTGGTCGGCGGGTTGTCCCTGCTCCTCGTGGAAGGTGATGTGCCCGATGCGACGGTGACCGAGCGCGATCAGGTGCTCCATGACGAGCTCGGAGCCCGTACGGTCGTCGTCGACGATCGAGTCGTACGCTGGTGAGCGATCGTGCCGGCCGAGCACCAGGGTGGGGATCTCGCGTGCCACCCGCTCCAGCTGCGTGCGGGCGGCGAGTGGGGCGATCATGAGAATGCCGTCCACCTGCCGATCCATCAGGGCGTCGATGGCTCGTTCCTCGGTCTTGTTGCGGGTGCCGCCCTGGATCATGATCGCTTGGTAGTCGGACTCCGCGAGCTGCTCCACCAGGCCGCTCATGATCTCGGCATAGAACGGGATCCCGATGTGCTGCATGAGGACGCCGATGGTGAACGACCGTCCGCGCAGCGCGCGGGCAGCGGCCTGGGGACGGTAGCCGAGCTCGTCGATGGCCCGCTTGACGCGGTCCCGCATGGCCTCGCTGACCCCGTAGTCGTTCCGGATGACCTTCGAGACCGCCGCCTTGGAGACCCCGGCGAGTTTCGCCACGTCGGATATGGTCACTCTTCGTCGTCGCTCAGGCGCGACCATGGGCATCCCTTCTCGAAGCCGAGTCCCGCCGATTGTACGCCCGCGTAGACCGGTTTACATAAGAAGTGAGATGCGATGTCTCTTCTAGGGCATATGGCGTAGACCGGTCTACGTTTTTCCTTGACCGCTGGTGGCGTAACGGCTACGTTAACTCGCATCGGGGGCCCGTTAAAACGATTCAACGACCTGTAGGGGCACTGTGAAGACCTCTCACCGCATGCTCGCAGCGGGCCTGGCCGTTCTGACGACGGCGGCACTGACCTCCTGCGGATCCGACTCCGGGACGGCTGCCGACGGCACCGTCACCCTGTCCTTCCTCATCGACAACGGCGCGTCGACCACGGCCAGAGCCAAGGGGCTCGCGGGCGCCTTCATGCAGGCCAACCCCAAGATCAAGATCGAGACCGAGACGCGGCCGGGCGGCACCGAAGGCGACAACCTCATCAAGACCCGGCTCTCGACCGGCGAGATGTCGGACGTGTTCTGGTACAACTCGGGCTCGCTGCTCCAGGCGCTCAACCCGGCGCAGACCATGGTCGACCTGACCGGCGATCCGGTGCTGGCCGACGTGCAGAAGGAGTACTTGCCCGCCGTGACCCAGGGCGGCAGGGTGTACGGCGTGCCGTCCGGCAGCATGAGCGGCGGCGGCATCCTGTACAACCGCAAGGTCTACGAGCGGCTCGGCCTCCAGGTGCCCAAGACCTGGGCCGAGTTCATGGCCAACAACGACAAGGTCAAGGCGGCCGGGATCACGCCGGTGATCTCCACGTTCAAGGACACCTGGACCTCGCAGCTGCTGCTTCTCAGCGACTACTACAACGTCCAGGCCGCGGTCCCGGCCTTCGCGCAGGACTACACGGCCAACAAGGCCAAGTTCGCCACCACCCCCGCGGCCAGGGCCGGGTTCGATCACCTGGCCGAGGTGCACGCCAAGGGCTACCAGAACGACGGCTTCGGCTCGGCCACCGCCGAGCAGGGCATGAAGATGCTGGTCGAGGGCAAGGGCGCGCACTACGCGATGACCAGCTCCCAGATCCCGCCGCTGGTGGCCACGATGCCGCAGGCCGCCACCGACATCGGCTTCTTCGGCGTCCCCGGCGCCGACGCGGCCAAGAACGGCGCCACCGTCTGGGAGCCGCCCGGCGTCTACATCGCCAAGACCACCGAGCACCTGGACGCGGCCAAGAAGTTCCTCGCCTTCATCGCCTCCCCGGCCGGCGCCGACGCGATCAGCAAGGCCGTCCAGCCCGCGGGACCGTTCCGGATCAACGGGGCCAAGCTGCCGGACAACGCCATCCAGGCGGCCAAGGACCTCCAGGCCTACCTCGACAAGGGCGCCACCGCCTCCGCGCTGGAGTTCGTCTCGCCGGTCAAGGGCCCGTCGCTGGAGCAGATCACCGTCGCGGTCGGCTCCGGGCTGACGCCGCCCGCCGAGGGTGCCGCGCAGTACGACAAGGACGTGGACAAGCAGGCCAAGCAGCTGGGGCTGCCCGGATGGTGACCCAGCAGGACGCCGGGCCCCGCACGGGGCCCGGCCCGGCCCTGCCCCGTCCCCACGCAACGGCCTACCCGTACGCGCTCTACCTGCCGGCCGCGGTCGTCTACCTGGTGATCTTCCTGGTGCCGACGGCGATGGCCTTCTACTTCGCGCTGACCCGCTGGACCCTGTTCGACAGCACCTTCGTGGGGCTGGACAACTTCCGCGACTTCTTCGCCGAGCAGAACCTGCGCGCCGGCTTCGCCAACACCCTGGTCTACGCCGTGCTCACCTCCGGGCTGAAGGTGGTGCTCGGGCTGCTGCTCGGCGTGCTGCTCACCTCACGGCTGCGGCTGCGCGGCTTCCTGCGCTCGGTGGTGTTCTTCCCCGTCCTGGTGTCGACGGTCGCGGTCGGCATCACCTTCAGCGCCCTGCTCAGGCCGGACACCGGCCTGGTGAACAAGGCCCTGGCCGTGGTCGGGGTCGACGGGCCCGACTGGCTCGGCGACGCCGGCACCGCCCTGCTCTCGGTCGCCCTGGTGGATGTGTGGAAAGGCGTGGGCCTGGCCACGGTGATCTACATCGCCGGCATCATGTCCATCCCCCGCGACTACTACCAGGCGGTCGCCGTGGACGGCGGAGGGGCCTGGCACCGCTTCCGCCACGTCACCCTCCCGCTGTCCTGGCCGGCCACGTACTCGGTGATCGTCCTCTCCCTCATCGGGGGCCTGCGCTCCTTCGACCTGATCTGGACGATGACCCGCGGCGGACCGGGCTTCACCAGCGACACCATCGCCTCGATCATCTACAAGCAGTACCAGGCCGGCTTCTTCGGCCTGTCCACCGCGGGCAACGTGATCCTGTTCGTGGTCGTGACCGCCATCGTCGTCCCCCTGAACCGCTTCCTGGCCAAGAGGCAGGTGACTTCGTGAGAGCACTCAAGAGATTCGGCGCGGAGGGGATCGCGCTGCTCGGGGCCGCCGTGGTCTTCCTGGTCCCGTTCTCGTTCATGCTGCTGACCGCGGTCAAGGATCCCCTCCAGTCCGCGGACCTGGACTTCTCCTGGCCGAGCGAGTGGCGGGTCGTCCAGAACTTCCTGGAGGTGATCGAGGCGCATGACTACGTGCTGCTGCGCGCCTACCTCAACAGCACGATCCTCACCGTCGTTTCGGTCACGCTCGTCGTGCTCTTCGCCGCCATGGCCGCGTTCGTGCTGCAGCGCCGCGCGGGCCGGATCGGGTCGCTGGCGAACTTCCTGGTCCTGGCCGGGCTGATCATCCCGCCCGCGATCGTCCCGACGATCTGGCTGCTGCAGGCCATCGGCCTGTTCAAGACGCTGCCCGGGCTGATCCTGATCGAGGTCGCCTTCCACCTGTCCTTCGCGGTGCTGCTCTTCCGCGCGTTCGTCGCGGCCATCCCGCGCGAGCTGGACGAGGCCGCCATGATCGACGGCTGCACCGGGCCCGCCCTCTTCTTCCGGGTGATCTTCCCCCTGCTCAAGCCGGTCACCGTCACCGTGATCGTGACCAGCTCGGTGGCGGTCTTCAACGACTTCGTCAACCCGCTGTACTTCCTGCCCGGCGACGACAACGCGACCGTGCAGGTGACCCTCTACAACTTCCAGAGCCAGTACAGCACGCAGTGGAACCTGCTGTTCATGGACATCGTGCTGATCACGATCCCGCCGCTGCTGCTCTTCGTCTTCTTCAACCGCAAGATCGTGGCCGGGATGACCGCCGGCGCCATCAAGGGATGACATGACCTCTCCGCACGTCCACGCCCCCACCTTCGAACACCACCGCGAGCCGCTCGGCATCGGCGAGAACGCGCCCCGCCTGTCGTGGACCGTCGCCACCGACCTCCCCGGCTGGCGGCAGGCCGCCTACGAGATCGAGCTCGGCGACGGCACGGCGAGCGGACGCGTCGAGTCGGCGGAGTCGGTGCTCGTGCCCTGGCCCGGCGAGCCGCTGGGCTCGCGCGAACGGCGGGGTGCCCGCGTACGGGTCCACGGCCACGACGGCTCGGCGAGCGACTGGAGCGAATGGTCCTGGGCCGAGGCCGGCCTGCTGGAACCCGCCGACTGGCAGGCCGGCGCCGCCGCACCCCCGCCGGCACTGCTCGGCCCGCCCGACGGCCCCGCCCTCCTGCTGCGCCGCGACTTCACCCTGCGCGGCCCGATCGCCCGCGCCCGCCTGTACGTCACCGCCCACGGCCTGTACGAGGCCGAGATCAACGGCCACGCCGTCGGCGACGACGTGCTCGCCCCCGGCTGGACCAGCTACGGCCACCGCCTGCGCTACCGCACCCACGACGTCACCACTCTCCTGCGCCAGGGCGCCAACGCCATCGGCGCCACCCTGGCCGACGGCTGGTACCGGGGCCGCATCGGTTTCCTGGGCGGCACGACCGGCGTCTACGGCGACCGCACGGCGCTCATCGCCCAGCTCGAGATCGCGTACGGGGACGGCACGACGGAGACGGTCGTCACCGACGGCTCCTGGCGCTGCGCCACCGGGCCGATCACCGCCACGAGCCTCTACGACGGGGAGAAGCACGACGCCCGGCTGGTGCCCGCCGGCTGGTCCGCGCCCGGCTTCGACGATTCCGCCTGGCTGCCCGCCGACGTGCTCGCCCACGACCCGGCCCGGCTGGTCGCCCCCAGCGGTCCCCCCGTGCGCCGGACGGAGACGCTGAGCCCGGTGGCGGTGCTGACCGGCCCGGGCGGGGAGACGATCCTCGACTTCGGCCAGAACATCGCCGGCCGCCTGCGCATCCGCGTCCAGGGCCCGGCGGGGCACACCGTCACGCTCCGGCATGCCGAGGTCCTGGAGGACGGCGCGCTCGCCCTGCGGCCACTGCGCCAGGCTGCCGCGCTCGACGCGTACACGCTGCGCGGCGACGACGGGCCGGAGGAGTGGGAGCCCCGGTTCACCACGCACGGCTTCCGCTACGCCCAGGTCGACGGGTGGCCCGGAGAGGCCGGCCCTGCCGATGTCCAGGCCGTGGTCTGCCACACCGACCTGCGGCCCATCGGCGCGTTCGACTGCTCGGATCCGCTGCTGAGCCGCCTGCACGACAACGTCCGGTGGAGCATGCGCGGCAACTACGTCGACCTGCCCACCGACTGCCCCCAACGTGACGAGCGCCTGGGCTGGACCGGCGACCTCCAGGTCTTCGCCCCGACCGCGGCGTTCCTGTACGACTGCACGGGAGCGCTGGCGTCCTGGCTCGCCGACCTGGCCGCCGAGCAGGCCGACCTCGGCACGGTGCCGTCGTACGTGCCGTGGGTGCCGCTGAAGTTCCCGCCACGCTCCGCCGCGGTGTGGGGTGACGCCGCGGTGCTCGTCCCGTGGGTGCTCTACCGGAGCTCCGGCGACCTCGCCCTGCTGCGCAGGCAGTACGCCAGCATGAAGGCGTGGGTGGAGCACGTCACGTCCCTGGCCGGCGACGACCACCTGTGGAACGAGGGCTTCCAGTACGGCGACTGGCTCGACCCCGCCGCGCCCCCCGACAAGCCGGGCAAGACGCGTACGGACCCCGCGCTGGTCGCCACCGCCTACCACGCCCGCACGGCTCGCGTCCTGGCCGACACGGCGGCGCTGCTCGGCCACCAGGCCGACGCGGCCCGGTACGGGGACCTGGCCGAGGCCGTACGAGCGGCTTTCCGCCGCGAGTTCGTCACCCCGTCGGGCCGGCTGGCCTGCGACAGCCAGACCTCCTACGCGCTGGCCCTGACCTTCGACCTGCTGGAGGGACCCGCGCAGCGGGAGCGGGCCGGGCAGCGCCTGGTCGAGCTGGTCGTCCAGGACGGCCACCGCATCAGCACGGGCTTCGCCGGCACGCCGCTCATCTGCGACGCGCTCTGCTCGGTCGGGGCGTACGACACCGCCTACGAGCTGCTCACGCAGCGCGAATGCCCATCATGGCTCTATCCGGTGACGATGGGCGCCACCACCATCTGGGAGCGCTGGGACAGCCTGCTGCCCGACGGCACGATCAACCCGGGCGAGATGACCTCGTTCAACCACTATGCCCTGGGCGCGGTCGCCGACTTCCTGCACCGCACCGTCGCTGGACTCGCCCCGGCCGCCCCCGGCTACCGCCGCCTGCGCATCGCGCCCCGGCCAGGGGGCGGCCTCACGCACGCCTCGGCCCGCCTCGACACCCCGTACGGCCTCGCGGCCGTCTCGTGGGAGCGGGACGGCGAGACGCTCACGGTCACGGCGACCGTCCCCCCGGGGACGGCCGCCGAGGTGGACCTGCCCGGGAGCGTCCTGCACGAGGTGGGCGCCGGCACCCACACCTTCACCGTGACAAGGAGGAGCGGCGGGAGCGAGTGAGGGCCAGCCCGCTGAGGGCCACGCCGACCAGCCCCACCAGCAGGGCGATGACGCCCCCGACTATTCCGTAGCCGGTGCCCGGACCGCCCTCGGCGGCGGCCACGACCAGCCCGCCGACGACCGCGCCGGCCAGCCCCGCCGCCAGGGCCACGACGGCCCTGGCACGACCGGTGGAGCGGGCCAGGGCCAGCCCGCCGAGGACCACGCCGACCAGCCCCAGCGCGATGGCCACCAAGGACCAGAGACGCCCGGGGGTCAGGTCATAGGCGCTGACGTCCGGGGCTGTGGCGAGCAGATGACGGATGATCATGAGGTGCTCCTTCTCCTACGACCGGATGTCGAGCATGTCCGCCGGAGCCGTCGCCGGTCGTCCGCCTGACGTGGGCAGTTCGCGGTGCCGCCGATGCCGCAGCCGGCTACCGCGAATGCCGCAGAAGCCGCGCAGGTACCGCGGCTGCGGTAGCCGGCCGCTCATCCGCGCGGTGGAGTCGCCCGCGGCGGTATCCGGCTAAGGTGCGCGCATGAGCACAGGACGGTTCGGCGTCCCGGCGGCTGTCACAGACTGGGCGATCGCCGGGGGCGTGGCCGCGGCGCTGCTGGTCACCGGGCTGTCCGGGCAGCACTCCACCACCTACCTCGACCTGCTCGGCTACGCGCTGCTGGCGGCCGGCGGGCTGGCGCTGGCCGCGCGCCGCCGGGCCCCGGTTCTCGTCCTGGCCGTCACCGGGCTGTGCGCGGCGGGTTACCAGGCGGCCGGGTTCGACGTGCCCGCCGTCGCGTACCTGTTCGCGGTGTACGCGGCCGTGCGGGCAGGTCACCGTGCCGTCACGGTGGCGGTGAGCGTGGCCATGCTGGCCGTCCTGCCCCTCGCGGCCCTGGCCTCGGGGCTGCACGACACGGGCGAGGCGTTCGCGCAGGCCAGAGGCGCCCTGGAGCTGGCCTGGCTGGTCGCGGCCGGCGCCGCGGGTGAGGCGCTGCGGCAGGCCGAGCGGCGGGCCGACGAAGCCGAGCGCACCCGGGAGGAGACCGCGCGGCGGCGCGCCGACGAGGAGCGGCTGCACATCGCGCGGGAGCTGCACGACTCGCTCACCCACCAGATCTCGATCATCAAGGTGCAGGCGGAGGTCGCCGTCCACGTGGCCCGCAAAAGGGGCGAACCGGTGCCCGAGGCCCTGCTGGCGATCCAGGAAGCCGGACGCGAGGCGACCCGGGAGCTGCGCGCGACCCTGGAGGCCCTGCGTGACGACGACACGAGCCCGCCGCGTGGGCTCGACGACGTCGCGGAGCTGGTCGAACGGGCCCGGACGACCGGCCTGGACGCGACGCTGACGATCGGGGGACAGCGCCACGACGTGCCGGCCGCGGTGGACCGGACCGTCTACCGGATCGTTCAGGAGTCCCTGACCAACGTCGCCCGTCACGCCGCCGCCGCGACCGCGTCCGTCCGGATCGACTACCGTCCCGACGCCCTCGCGGTCCGCATCGACGACGACGGCAGGGCCACCCCGGACGCCGCCCCGCCGCCCGGCGTCGGCCTGCTCGGGATGCGCGAACGCGTCACCGCTCTCGGCGGTCGCCTGCGCGCGGCACCGCGCGAGGAGGGCGGCTTCACCGTCCAGGCCGAACTTCCCGTGGACCGTACGTCATGATCCGTGTCCTGCTGGTCGACGACCAGCCGCTCCTCCGCAGCGGATTCCGCGCGCTGCTCGACCTGGAGGACGACATCGAGGTGGTGGCCGAGGCCGCCGACGGCAAGGAGGGCCTGGACCTGGTCAGGCGGCACCTGCCGGACGTCGCGCTCATCGACGTCCGGATGCCGGTCGTCGACGGCATCGAGGCGACCCGCCGCATCGCCGCGGACCCGGCCCTGGCCGGGGTGCACGTCGTCATCCTGACCAACTACGGCCTGGACGAGTACGTCTTCAACGCGCTGCGCGCCGGCGCGGCCGGATTCCTCGTCAAGGACATCGTGCCGGAGGACTTCCTGCACGCCGTACGCGTGGCCGCGCGCGGCGACGCCCTGCTCGCACCGTCGATCACCCGCAAGCTGATCAACCGGTACGTCACCCAGCCGCTCCACGCCGCCACCGGCACGGGGCTGAAAGAGCTGACCGGCCGCGAACGCGAGGCCGTCGCCCTGGTCGCGCAGGGCCTGTCCAACGACCAGGTCGCCGACCGCATGGCGATCAGCTCGCTGACCGCGAAAACCCACATCAACCGGGCCATGACCAAGCTCAATGCCCGCGACCGCGCCCAGCTCGTGGTCTTCGCCTACGAATCCGGACTAGTGGTCCCACGCAACTCCTGACCTCTCGGGGCGACAGCGATCAAGGGGGCGAGATACCCCTCCGGTGTGGGCTCGTCCACCGCCCTGCCCTCCGCCTCGACCCAGGCGTGTGCCCCGAACGGGGGCCGTACCCGGACACCCGTACACCACGTCGGCCACGAGCCCCGCATCCGGCACAGCAGGGCGGTGGCCAGTGACCGGGGAAGGCAGCCGTGCACGCCCAGGCAGGCGAGGCTCACCGCGAGCACCGCGTCCTTGGCGGCCTTGGCCTCGGCGTACGTGGCGGGCCTGGCCCGCCGGCTGAGCAGGGTGAGCACGGTACGCAGGCGCCTCGGCGGCAGCACGGCCAGCGAGAACGCCGCTCCCACCGCCATCCGCGCCGCCAGCCTGGCCCGCCACGGAACCCCCTGCGGCCGCTCCAGCGCGCTCGGAACGGTCACGGCGCCACCAACCCGGCGGCCCGCAGCTGCTCCAGCAGCGCCAGCACGTCCTCCAGGGCCTCCCCGTGCCCGACCTCGAACTCCGCCGCCAGGGCCGCGGCCGCCTGCTCCGTGGTGTCGCCGTCCAGCAGCCGGCGCACGGCCAGCGCGCCGCTCGGGTTGAGCTGCCAGAAGTCGCCGTTGCGCTGGTTGAGAAGCACGATGCCGTAGTCGGTGTCGGCGGTGGACACATCGGCGCTCAGCCGCAGGCTCATCGGCCGTCCTCCTTGTCGAACGGCTCCAGGGTCCGCAGCCAGACCTCGCAGCCGATGGTCGAGTACAGGATCGCCTCCCGCAGTCCCGGCGTGTCGGGGTGCGCGGTGAGGTCCTTGAGCAGGGCGGTGTCCACCAGCCCGAGCCGGGCCAGCCGGGAGTCAGCCCAGAGTGCCTGCATGTCGGGGCCGTGGCGGCGCAGACCTTCGGCGGCGTCGAGCGAGGCCTCCGCCTTGCTGGTCCGCCGCAGGCACTCCTCGGGCACGACGCCGCGCATCGCGGTCGTCAGGAGGGGTTTGTAGCGCCACGGCGTCACCCGGTCCTGCGGGCGGACCGACAGGCACGCCTCGATCACCCGGTCGTCGAGGAAGGGGGAGGCCATCGGCAGCCCCGCGCGGACGCTCATCTGGTCCCACTGGCGGATGATCCGGCAGGTGTCGTGGATGGCGTGCAGGTCGGCGTGCTGCCCCCGGTCGGCTCCCAGCGGTTCGGCGTACGGGGCGGTCTCGGCGAGCACCTCGGCGGCCATGCGGCCCGCCTCCTGGGTGATCCACGGGAAGAGCCGGGGCGGCACCCCCCAGCCCAGCGCGCCGGACACGGGCGGCGGCAGCGGGGCGCGCAGATCGGCGAGCGAGCCGGACAGCCAGCGGCGGTAGGAACGGCGGTCGGCCAGCGTCCGGAGCATCGGTCCGTACGGCCAGTGGAACAGCGCGCGGAAACCGCGCAGCCGCCCGATCGCCAGCATCGGCCGCCTGAGCAGCAGCCGGTGGTAGCTCGCCTCCGAGCACCAGGCCACGTGATCGCCGCCGATGCCGGTCACGTGCAGCCTGCTGCCCCTGGCGGCCAGCCGGGGCAGGTGCGCCAGCACCCTGGCGCGGTCCATGACGCCGATGGTCGGCTCGTCCAGCGTGTCGTCGACTCTCAGCAGGTCCTCGTAGACCAGCGGCGAGTCCTCCGCCGGCCAGACCACATGCTCCGCGCCGCGCAGGTGGGCCGCCGCGCGCCGGGCCCACGCCAGGTCGTCGTCCGCCGGGTCGCGGCCCGGCCAGGTGGAGGCGATGAGGTGCGCCTCCTGCCGGGCGGCGCCCAGGAAGCACAGCGACGTGGAGTCCAACCCTCCGGACAGGTCGAAACTCACCGTGCCGCCCGCCTTGGTGCGCGCGCCGACCGCGTCGTCGAGCGCCCGCCGGACGTCCTCGGCGGCGTCGGACAGCGTGCGGACGGGCTCGGGATGCGTCCACCAGCGGCGATGCCCCGCGGTCACCCCGTCCGGCGCGACGGTGAGGTGGTGGCCGGGTTCGACGGCGGTGACCGACGGCCAGAGGGGGAGGTGCGGCAGGGGATGGGGGACGGGCCAGAGCAGCCGTACGGCCAGGCGCCGCACGTCGAGCTCGGCGCCCGTGGCGGCGGCCAGAACGTCGGCGCGGTCGGAGGCGACGGTGAGCCCGTTCACGCGCGCGTGGAAGACCAGCCGGAGTCCGGACGCGGTGCCCTGGACGCGTAACCGGCCGTCCAGCGCGGCGACGAGGTGGAAGCTGCCGGGCAGGGTCCGGGCCAGCCGGTCGAGGTGCGCCGGGTCACGCAGCCGGCTCGCCTCCGCGGCCAGCCGTTCGGCGTCGAAGGCGCAGCGGCCGATCACCGCCAGCCTGGTGGCGCCCGCCTCGGCCACCGTCATCTCCTCATCGGACCAGTGCCCGACCAGCCAGGGCCGTCCGGAGGCGTAGGTGACGGTGCGAGCAGTCGCCGTACGCAGGACCGCCGCCACGGCGGGCGCGGCCTCGTGGTCGGGGAGGACCACGAAGTACGCCTCGCCGTGGTGCGGCCGGCTCAGCATGCCGCAGTCGGGCATGGACTGTCCGATTTCAGTTCTTGCTGAAGATCAGGCGGTCGTTGCCGTGCAGGGCCAGGAGGCCGGTGGCCTTGCGGAAGGATCCGGCTGCCATAAGACGGGGCTTCTCGTAACGCTTCATGCGTTTTCCTTTCGGCTCGCTCCATGCATTACAGGGATGACTTTGCATGGCCTGCGGCCGTTTCGTCCAGGATAGCGTCATAGCGCGCTTTCTCCTCATAAATCGCCCAAAATGGCGCGGGCGATGAGGTGGCAAATCCGCTCAATTGGACAACCATGTGTGCCGTACGGCTACAAAAATGTAGCAAAAAACGATGAATGCCGTGCCCGGAAAGCTTCCCGGGCACGGCATTCATCATCGGTGGATCAGGCGACTCACTTACGCGTGAGATCGATGAAGTCGGTGCAGTTGTCAGGCCACTCCGGCGTCCCCTTCGTGCCCGGGGTCGGGAAGACGGTGCACCTGCTCTGGGCCACCTTGCCGCGCTCGTTCAGCACGGTGATGTGCACGGTGTCGCCTTCGTCGGGCGCGGCCAGGGTGATGTCGACCAGACGGCCGAAGTCGCGCGGCAGCAGCTCGGTCAGGTCATGCCACTGTGGCATCGTCCGCGGGTCCCTGATCGCGACCCTGTCGTCGCGGATGACCCCGACGAACTTGGTCGGCGGCTTCTTCGGGTCCTCCGGGTCGCCCTGGAAGGCCGAGTCGATCGCCCGGGTCGGCTGCTCTTCCTTCTCCGACCTCGGATCGGTGGCGAGGTTGATCGTTGCCGCCGTGTCCACCGTGCTGTGAACGCTGGTGACGGCCGTGGCGCCCGCCGACGCCGTAAAGGTCAGAGTCGCGAATCCACTGGCCGCCGCCGCTGCCACGGCAAAGGCCAGCGCGCTTCTGATGCTTCGGTGCTTAA
Source organism: Nonomuraea sp. NPDC004186 (assembly GCF_053603495.1). Lineage (NCBI taxonomy): Bacteria > Bacillati > Actinomycetota > Actinomycetes > Streptosporangiales > Streptosporangiaceae > Nonomuraea > Nonomuraea sp. NPDC004186. Next base: position 83,258 of record NZ_JBSGFQ010000046.1, read on the forward strand.
TCATCTGTTTCTTCCCCTGTAGGTCGGATTCGGAAGAATCGGACTTAATGCCACATCCCCCTGATGGTGCGAGCTGGAGGTACCCGCTCGAAGGCGAGATAACGCGCGTCGGGGATCGACTTGGAGAAAAAGATGGAAATGATCAAAACAGGTGATTATCAGACCGTCTTTTCTTGGGCAGCTGGGTGCAGCGGAACAGGCGATTGCAGGAACGCTTTCGCCGGAGTTACGTAAGGGCTTCCCGGATCAGCGCCGCATCCTGGTCGAGCAGCTCCCGCGACCGCTTCTTCCAGCCGGCGGTGACCACCACGCCGTCTCCCGGGAAGCGCGGCACCACGTGCAGGTGGAGATGGAAGACGTCCTGACCGGCGGCCTCCCCGTCGGCCAGGGACAACCGCACCCCGTCGCAGCGCAGCCCCGATGCCCGCAACGCGCCCGACACCCGCCGCGCGGTGCGCCAGATCGCCGTACCGACCGCGTCATCGGTGTCCGCCAGCCCGACCACGTGTACGCGCGGGATCACCAGCACATGGCCGACCGTGGCCGGCTTGTGGTCCATGATGGCCACCACGCTGTCGTCCTCATGAACGACGCCGGCCTCGACGCGCCCGGCGATGATCTCGCAGAAAACGCAGATTCCCATGCCCATCATGATCTGGCCGAGCGGGATCCCGGTTCTAGTCGCGGACGGTGAGGCCCATGGAACGGGCCGTTCCCGCGACGATCTTCTCGGCCTGATCCAGGTCGGCGGTGTTGAGGTCGGGGAGCTTGGCCTGGGCGACCTCGCGGAGCTGGGCGCGGGTGATCGAGCCGCCGCTCTGGTGGCCCGGGCGCGGGCTGCCGCCGTCGAGCCCGGCGACGCGCCGGATCAGCGAGGCGGTGGTCGGCTGCTTGGTGACGACCTCGAACGACCTGTCCTCGTACACGGTGATCACCGCGGGGATCACGAACCCGCGCCGGTCCTGCGTCTGCGCGTTGTACTGCCGGCAGAACTCCATGAGGTTGATGCCGAGCGGGCCGAGGTCCTTGCCGACGTTCGCCGGGCCCGCCTCGCCGGCCTGAATGTGCAGGGTGACGACCCTGGCTATCTTCTGCTTCGCCATGTCGGCTACGCTAAAGTCTCCAGTTACTGGAGGCTCAAGGGAATTATGAGCTACACGATCGGCCGCCTGGCGAAGCTGACCGGCCTTCCCGTGAAGACGATCCGCTTCTACTCGGACGCGGGCGTGCTGCCCGAGCGCGAGCGCACTGCCTCCGGCTACCGGCTCTACGGCGATGAGGACCGGGCGCGGCTGGAGCTGATCCGCACGCTGAGGGAGATCGGGGTCGACCTGGCCACGATCCGCTCGCTCGGCGACCGCCGGCTGAGGGACGTACTCGATCTTCACCTCAAGGCGGTCGAGACGCAGCTCAGATCGCTCCAGCGGACCAGGGCGGTGCTCAGGGCGACGCTCGCCCGGGACGGCGATCCCGCCGAGGAGGATCTGAGCAGACTCCACGCGCTCGGCCGGCTCGGCGCGGCCGAGATGGAGATCCTGCTGGACGAGTTCGTCGACGAGGTCGGCGGCGGCATCGATGCCCGGCACGAGTGGCTGACCCAGATGCGCGACGCCATGCTCCCCGAACTGCCCGAGGAGCCGACCGTCGCGCAGCTCGACGCCTGGCTGGAGCTGGCCGACCTGCTCGCCGACGAGGACTACCGCGACAGCCTGCGCCGGCAGAACACGGAGTTCTGGGACGAGGACCGGGATTTCGACGCCTGGCACGAGATGAACGCCCAGATCATGCGGGAGGCGCTGACCGCTTCGCGGGCGGGCATCGAGCCCGGCTCCCCCGAATCCGAGCCGATCCTCGATCGGATCCTGGCGGTGATGGGACAGGGCCGCGAGGAGCTGCTGCGCACGTTCGACGAGCACGACCCGCGGGCGGCCAGGCTGTGGGAGCTGGTGTCGATCATCGAGGACAGGCCCTGGCCGCCGGAGCAGACGATCGCGTACGGCTGGATCGAGGCCACGCTGCGCCGCTTCCTGGAGGGGCCCTAGACGCAGATCCGTGCCTGGTACGGGGGCTTCGGTGCGGGTCCGGTGGACGAAAGCGCGATGACGACCGGCACGGCCGGCGCGGTTATTTTTGCGCGGTCTTCCGAAACCGCGAGGGCTAGTTTTCCAGGGTGCACGCGAGCCGGTGACCGCCGCCTCGGCCGGCGACAGCGTGCGGCCGCTCGCGCGTCCGCGCGAGGGGGACGGCTCACATCAGGAGAAACTCACATGACCATGCCCACAACCGCCCCATCACGCCGCCGCCTGCGCCTGTCCGCGCTGGCCGCCGTCGTGGCCGCGGGCGCGCTGCTGGCGGGGAACGTCAACGCGGCCGAGGCGGTGCCACCGGAGGTGATCAGCCGGTGGGACAACGAGATCGTCCACTCCAACGCCCTCAGCCCCGGCTTCAGCGGGTTCCTGGGGACGGGCTCGTACACGATCACCGCGAAGCTGTACGCCGAGAACACCGGTAACTCCGCGATCGACTACCTCTGCACGATCGGTACGGGCCCCAACTCGGACGGCGACATCACCGAGGTGACGCTGGCGCCGCACAGCAGGCACAGCATCTTCCTCAACGTCGTACACACCTACCCCGGCACGGGGCCGCTCAGCTTCGCCTGCTCCAAGCCGGCGGGCACGTCCCAGGTGCTGATGAAGCAGGTGAAGATCACCGCCGTGAAGGTGAACACGCTGGACAACCAGCCGTTCGGCTGATCGGCGCGATGACCGGGAGAAGGGCCGCGACATCCGGATGTCGCGGCCCTTCAGGCTGGGCCGGTGCCGCGTCCGGCAGAACGAGACGAGCCGGCAGGCCAGTAACACCGGGCGGCGTCTCGGGTGATACTGGCAAGATGCCGGTCACCTACGGGCCCGAATACTCCCGCCCCGACCTGCCGGTCCCGCTCGTGCCGCTGCCCGGGCTGCCGGTGACGGTGCGCCGAGTTCTGGCCGGGCCGTCGCCGGAGCGCGCCCCCGCGGCGACGTTCGGCTGGGCGGTGCTCACCGCCGCGCTCGCGCTGGCGGCGACCTTCGCGCCGCATCCGCTCTTCTCCGCCGCCACCTGGCTGACCGCGGCGTACGTGGTGGCCCGGGTCATGGCGCTGCGCCTGCTGGCGCGCGCCCAGCGCCGGTTCGAGCCGGACTGGCTGGCCGCGCAGACGCGGGTGCTGCGCGGGCACGGCTTCGACATCCTGCGCTGTACGGTCGGCGGCCGGGTCTGCGACCTGACCAGGCCCGGCGACGTGGAGGCACTGACGCGGGCCGCGCCTGACGAAGAGGTGGTGCTGGAGTTCGGCTACCGGCCCGCGACGGGCGGGCGCGTCGCGGTCGAACGGGTCCGCCGCAGGCGCGCGGAGCTGGAGATCCGGTACGCGCGCTTCGCACCGGACAGCGGCCGGGCGCGCTTCCCCGAGGCGAGCTACGCCATCGGCGCGAACGGCCGGGTCACGGCTTGGTCGCTGGCGGGGCAGGTGGTGCTGACGCCGGCGGTGTCGGCCCAGCTGCGGCCTGGTCCTGCAGGAGTTCGTGCCTGAACTGGTAGTAGGGCCCCGTACGGCGGAGCACTCCGCGCTCGTAGGCGTCGTGCAGGAAGGTCATCAGCCGCAGCGGCAGCACCCGCCGCGCCGCGAACCACACCCGGACGTCGACGAACCGCCCCCACGCGCTCGGCGCCATCATCGTGACGCCGAACCCGGCCGCACCGAGCACCGCGCCGTTGGCGGCGCTGATGAGCGTCTGCTGCCAGTGGCCGAGGGCGAGCAGCCACACGTGGTCCCTGACCCGCAGCCCGGTCTCCATCCACCAGCCGAGGTAGGCGCCCATGGCGAGCCCGATCAGGCCGCCCGCGGCGAAGGCCAGCAGCACAGCGGCCCGGTCGTTGCGCAGGAAGCCGTCGGGCGTGCCCGCCTTGTCCACATTGGCGGGGGCCAGGGCAAGGGAGGCGGCCAGGAAACCGACCAGGAACACCGCGCCGTCAGTGAGCGCGTAGGTCACCCCGTCGTACAGCACCAGGACGATCACCATGCCGGGCACCACGCACACCAGGCCCTGGCCGAGGCGGCGCAGCAGGTAGCGCCGGGTCAGCGTCTTGCGCAGCTTCGGCCGCGCCTCACGCGGGTAGTGCTGCCTGGCCAGCGACACCGCGAACCCGCTGGCCAGCCCGATGGCCAGGCCGAACCACCAGCCGACCGCCCCCAGCCCGAACAGCGCGGTCACGGCGGCGCAGAGCGGCCCGAAGAGGGCCATTCCGAGCACGGCCTGGAAGGCGGGGATCACCGCGCGGGGCAGCGCGTGGTGCAACTCCCACCAGGCCAGGTCGTGGGTCCCCCTGCGGCGCAGGAAGTCGGCCAGGAACCGAAGGTAGCGGGCCGCCTCCTCGGGGCTCCACCGCTGATCGGCCTCCGGTTCCGGCCGGTAGACGGCCGGCACGAACCCGGCGACCAGGCCCTGCCTGATGTGCGGGGCGGTGCCGTCGATGAGCGGGGTGTGGCCGCTCTCGCAGGTGCGCGCCGCCAGGAAGATCATCAACGGGGTGTCGAGCGCCTCGGCCAGCGGACCCGCCGGCTCAGCGCGCAGCCGGGCGACCAGCGCGGCGGTCTCGGGTACGTCGCCCCAGCGCGACTCCAGGTATCCGGCGGCGCCCGCGGCGTCCACCGGCAGCAGCCGCGCCACCGGCGTCCCGGCGAGCCTGCGGGCGACAGGGCCGGTGAACGCCTCGACGCGGCTGGTCAGCACGTACGAGCGGGACCAGCCCTCGTCGATGGCCCTGACCACTTCGGTACGGCGCGCCGGCGGCACCTCGTCCAGACCGTCGAACACGGCCAGCAGGCTGCCGTTCGCGATCAGCCGTTCCAGCGCGCGGGGAGCGGCCCGCAGGAACGGGTACTCGGCGGCCAGCCGCAGCGCCACCCACTCGCGCAGGGCCAGCCGCGGCTCCCACGACGACAGCGGCAGCGTGACCGGGATCGGCCGGTGCTGCGCCGAGGACATCCGCAGCGAGAGGAGCAGGCCGAGCGTGGTCTTGCCCGAGCCCCGCTCTCCTGTCACCACCACGGGCCCCTTCATGGTGAAGAGGTGGTCGGCCAGTTCCTCGATCGTTCCGGGAAGAGTGCCGCCGGACTCGCAGCGGATCGGGATGCCGCGGCTGTCCGGGACGTCGCGGTTGCCCGCTTCCCGCCTGGCCGTCTGCATGACCTGGTCGGCCAGCCTGTCGGCCAGGTCGGAGGCTTCGTCCGGAGGGCGCTCGCCGCGCAGGGTGCCGATGTAGGCCACGACGAGGGCGGCCGCGGCGATGACCGCCTCGACGTTGGACCAGCCGCCCACCGCCAGCCGTACGACCGCCAGAAGGACGAACGCCAGCGGGAGGAGGACGAAGAACGCCGTCTTCAGCTTGCGCATCTACGAGGCTCTCTTCGGGGGGATGGCGTGTTTGCCGCCGGCCAGCAGCAGCCCCAGCGGGGTGTCTCTCGTTCTCCTGGCACGTCCGTGCTGGTGGCGTTTGAGCACGTTGACCGCCAGGAGGAGGAAGAGCGTCGCGGCGAAGGGCCGGGCCGCGGCGCCTCCGTAACAGGCGGCCAGCCGGGGCCGCAGGGCCAGCAGGCGGGCGCCCACCTCGGCCAGGCTCACCTCGCCCCGATTGACCAGAGTGCCGATGCCGGCACGCAGGTCGGCGTCCTGGTCGAGGTAGTCGTCCAGGAGCTGCAGCGCCTCGCCCGCCTCCATCACCGCGTCGCGCTGCACCACGCTCATGTCCGGATGCACCAGGCCGAACAGTACGAGGCCCGCCAGCCCGCCCTTCCCCCGAGTGATCTTGCCGAGCTGTGCCGCCGGGGTGGCGGGATCGCGCTGCTTGCGGGAGAGCACCTGGTAGTCGTGCAGTTCGAGCAGCGCGGTGTGCCAGAGCTCGCCGGGAGCACGGCGGCGGATCTCCGCGTAGAGCGCGGCCAGCAGGCGCTGGTGATGATCAGGTGAGGCGGCATGCTCTTCGGCTTTGAAGAGGGACGCCACCCACGAGTCGATCGCCGGGTCGCCGCCGTTGTCGATCATGTCGTCATAGAGCCGGGCGACCGATCCGGCCAGCATGACCAGCTCCCCGTCACAGGAGCGGCCCGCCATCCTGGCGTAGGCATGGATGCCGACGTTGAAGCTCAGCGCGGTGCCGCGCAGAGAGTCGATCATCGCCTCGCGCTCGGGCTCGGAGAACACGTCGCGGACGATCGGTTCCACGGCGCGCTCGAAGTCGCGTACGGCGTCGGGAGCGCAGGCGACGGCGTCTTTGAGCGCGACGGGAAGGGCGATCGCCAGCCGGGCACAGCGCAGAACGGTCAGTAGGTCGCGAATCACTACGCTCCCATCGACAGACGGTGAGCGCATGATGACACGGCACCGGGCTACGGTAAATACGGCTTTCCCGGGTTGGCGGCCCTCGCCCGACACGGACGTCAGACGCCTTTGTCGGCCGCGTGTCGTCAGCCGCAATTGCCCCACGGCAAAGCTGTGGCCGGATCGCGAGCCCGCGCGATCCGGCCACAGGTCATAGGGTCAGCGGATCAGCCGCCGCAGTGTTCGAAGGGGCTCTCGTACGTGCTCGTCCCGGCCTTGCCGCCCCACTTGACGCACTTGTCGGCGGCGGTGGCCCGGATGGGTCCGGCGTAGTAGTCGAAGTTGCCGGTGTCGGTGGCCCGGGTCTTGCCCTTGACCTCCAGGAAGGCGGCGGTGGCGGTGGCCTTGCCCAGCGAGGCCTTCTTGATCGTGGCCACGCAGTTGTTCCCGTTGGCGGAGTTGAAGGTCAGGTAGACCGTGCCGCTGGAGCCGAGGGCGGCGGAGTCGATCACCTTGTAGCCGGTGCCGCACACGGACTCGGCGGTGTGCGGGTTGGTGCCCCCGCCGCCGCCACTGCTGCCGGTGACGTACTGCATGTACTTGGACCAGTTCCAGTACCGGCCGGGGTCGGTGTGGTCGGCGCCCGGGACCTCGTTGTGGCCCACGATGTGGCTGCGGTCCTTGGGGATGTTGTACCGGTCGGCGATGTTGCGGGTCAGCGCCGCCGACGCGCGGTACATGGTGTCGGTGAACCACGTGGCGTTGTCGACGAAGCCCTCGTGCTCGATGCCGACCGAGCGCCGGTTGTAGTTGCCGGCGTGGAAGGCCCGGTTCTTCTCCCTGACCGTCTGCGTGATGGCGCCGTCGGAGGAGCGGACGACGTAGTGGGCCGAGGTGGGGTTCGGCCGGGGCCCGGTCTGGAACCAGGAGATCGTGCCGGCGTAGCTGCCCTGGGTCACGTGGATGACGATGCGGTCGATCGCGTCGCTGGTGGGCCGGTTGGAGACGGCGTAGTTGCTGCTGTGCGCCGGAACCCACCTGGCCGACGGGTAGTCGGTGCTCGCCGCGAGGGTGCTGGGCTTGTCGAGGTCGTCCGCGTCGGCGTACGGGCCGCGCTCGGGCGTCACGGTGCTCGCCGGTACGGTGACGCTCTCGCCGCCGGGGGTCGTGGCGCGGATCCCCTTGGCGAGCTCCTCGTACACGGTGTCGGCGTACAGCCGGGCGACCGCGGGGGAGGAGGCGCCGCCGTACTTGGCGACCGCCTGGTACCACTTGCCCGCGTCCTTGCGGGCGGTGGCGTCCAGCTTGAGCTCGTCGGCGAGGGCACGCAGGACGGCCGCGCCGCCCGCGATGTTCGTCGCGTCGTCCGACTTCAGCGCCGAAGCGGACTTCTTCGTCAGCGTGGCGGCCTTGTCGAGGGTCTTGGCGGTGACCAGGTGCATCACGCCATAGCCGCCGTCGGCGCTCGGCTGGCCCTGGTGCCCGTCCAGGTGGGTCTCGGAGTAGGCCACCGAGACCAGCAGGTCACGAGGCACCTCGTACGTCGAGGCCGCCTTGGTGAACGCGTCGGTCATCGGATCGGCGGCCGCCGCGCCGGCCGGCTGCCCCACCAGCATCGACAGGGGCAGAACGGCGGCGCCGGTCAGGAGAATGCGCAGGTTCAAGGGGGTTCAGCTCCCGCAGTGCTCGGACGGGCTGTTGTACGTGCTGGATCCGGCCTTGCCGCCCCACTTGACGCACTTGCCGGCGGCGGTGGCCCGGATGGGTCCGGCGTAGTACTCGAAGTTGCCGGTGTCGGTGGCCCGGGTCTTGCCCGCGACCTCCAGGTAGGCGGTGGTGGCGGTGGCCTTGCCGAGCGAGGTCTTCTTGATCGTGGCGACGCAGTTGTTGCCGTTGGCGGAGTTGAAGGTCAGGTAGACCGTGCCGCTGGAGCCGAGGGCGGCCGAATCGATGACCTTGTAGCCGGCGCCGCAGACGGACTCGGCGGTGTGCGGGTTGCCGGGGCTGCCGCCGCCGCACTTGTTCTTGGAGGTCACGCTGGCGTTCGGGTAGCCGAAGGTGGCGCCGTTGAAGGTGGCCTTGCGGATGTTGCTCGGGTAGCTGGTGCCCTGGCGGACCTCGTAGTGCAGGTGCGGGCTGATGTTGTTGCCGGGCTTGCTCGTGTTGCCGACCGTGCCGATCTTCTGGCCCTGGGTGACCTGGGCGCC